>DASRDP010000055.1 GCA_035652535.1 Chloroflexota bacterium | reverse complement strand
TGGCGCCCGCGTCCGTGGCGCGCATGGTGGTCAAGGGCCAGCGCCAAGGGGAGCGTCGGAGCCAGCGAGTGCTCGCCGGTGTGGAGGTGATCTCCCGTCCACCGCGGTCTCCGATGGAGAACCGCCGTCGCGGTCAATGGGCCCAAACGGGGGCCCGGATCGCCGATATTCCTGAGCCACCACCGGACGAGCCGGGAAGAAACCGCCGGTGGCGGAGCGTCATCGCCTCATACCTCGTCACCGAAGCGCTGGCGTCGCATCGCGTTGATCGGGTAGCCCTCTTTGCAGGTGGACGCGACCTGATCCCACTCCTGCGGGAGCCCCAGATCGCGAGTGGACTTGAACTGGTCACCTGGGTAGATGATGACGGGCGAACCATCAACCATCTTCTCGAGGAGCCTTCCACTGCCGGGCAGTGGGTGCATCGCCTCGGCCGACAGTCCTTCGATCGCGTTGTCGAACCACCCCTCAACGCCTGGGTGCGGCAGCGTCGCGGTTCATCGAGGGGCCGAGCGTCCGATCAAGCCCCCGACCAGGCGTCGCATCGACGGTCGCCCCTGGAGCGCATGTTGCCGCGCTGGATGCGGCGCCCGCAAGAGGAGGCAGAGTGAGCCGCCAGCGTAGCCCGCTGCACGGGTCGCGGCGACTCGGAAGGGAGGCTCAGACCATACCAGGGAGCCGAATCGGGTGCAAGTGGCGGACCATCGAGCAACCGACGACGTAAGGGATCCCGATGACGCGAGTCGACACCTGGACGGTGAGCAATCGCGACCTTCAGCGCGCCCGTGGTCAGCCTGATGCGCGAGTGTGCATGGTGCGGCAACGAGCCGGGTGGAAATGGCAGGAGCTCGTCGGAGCCGTGACAGCGGAACTGACGGCGAGCGAGCGGCGTGTGCTCGCCATGCTCGTCGAGCGGCTCCGGGAAGAACGGGATGGCGCCGTAAGGGAGCTTCTCGACGTCCTGCGGGTCCGAGTCCCTGAGTATCGGGCCATCACAGACGACCGCTCTCTTGACCTCATCCGCGGGGGAATAAGCTACGTCTTTGACGTCGGCGTGGCCACGTTGGAGATTGGGCGCGAGCTCTCACCGCTCGAGGTTGCCCAGTTGCGGACGCTCGGCGGCCAACGGGCAACCCAAGGCCTGGCGCTCGAAAGCGTCTTGAGAGGCGTTCGAGTTGCGATCGACGGCGTGATGCGGCTCGTGCAGGCGAAGCTCGCGCGGATTGACGCGACGCCGCGACTCAGGGCGACAGTGGGGCTTCACGTTGGTACTCATTTGATCCGCATGGCGGAAGCGTTCTCCACGGCGATTGAGCAGGGCTTCCGAGCGGAGGGGCGTCCGCCGCCAGCCACTCCCTTACAACCGGACCCGCAGGATCGCCACAGGGAACGTGATCTCCGCACGATGCTCGAAGGCTCGGCGCCAGGATCGTCCCGCATCGGTGCCGTGGATCTCGAGCGACCCTCAGCGCTCATCCTTCTCGCGGTCGATGATTCACTGGGGCAGTCCACGCTAGGTGTTATGAGGGCAGCCCGCCTGCGAATCACCGAATCGACTGAGCGGCTTGCGTCCTGCATCGTTCAAGCGCGCGGTCGACGCTCCCCCGTCCTTGCGATCCTCGTCGGAGTCGAAACCGCGAAAGATTGGAAGCGCATCCGCTCGTCATTCGAAGCACTCGTCTTAGAGACGCGGGTCCTCGGCGCCCTGGTGGCTCTGCCACCGGCCGTTCATTCTCCTGTCTCGGTCCGCCATGCCTATCTGGCAAGCATGCAATCGTTCCGCGTGGGCGCCCTCCTCGCTCGCGGAAGAGTCATCGAGGCCGAGGATCTGCGATTCCTCCGAGTCCTGTGCTCAGACGTGACGGTGGTCTGCGCGTTTGTTCAGTCCGTCCTCGGCGAGTTGCTACGCGAGACGGCGTACCGGCGGGACATCTTGGCGGATACTCTCACGGCCTACTTCGCAGCCCGATCCCGTGTCAAGACGGCTGCCGCCAAGCTCGGCTGCCATGAACGGACAGTGCGCGAGCGCCTCGATCGGTTCGCCGCGCTCACTCAACAGGATCTTGATAAGAACCGCCTGGACATCGAATTGGCCCTTGCCCTACGGCCCGTCTGGGAAGGGGCTCGGCCGACCTCATCCTTTGGCGGGCGGCCGAAGGCGCAGGATTGAAACCTCTCCTGCGTTTGTACAGATGGGAGAGATGCGTGCAGGCCTCTGGAGGCGGATGAGCGTGAGATGTGCGGCAATGGGTAGGGAGGTGGGCCTGGCAGGGGCTCTAAGTGGCACGATGGCATGGCGCGGGCGCGAGGATGACGACCACCGCTCCTATCCGCGTCTCAGTCGGCACGGCGTCCGTCCACCGGCACCGACGACGGGCCATTCGTCAGCCACCCCAGTCCGGCATCCGTACGAAGCGCTGTGACCACGCCTAGGCAGCACCCCACAAGCCCCGGTGGAGTACGCGCCGACGGGGCGCGGGCAATCAGGGTGCTCCTGGCTTTGACGCTAGCCCTGCTGTCACTACTCGGCCGAGTGTCAAGCGCTGGCGCCCAGTACGACACGGTGAGGAATCCCTACAAGCAGTTCCCCTGGGCAAGCATCCAAAGTGGAACCGGACTTTGGGGCCTCGCAGTCCGCCCTGACGATTACGCCATCGTCTCAATCATCGACAACAACGCAGCCGACGACGGCTATCTCCACCTCTTATCCCCCTGGGACCGAACCATTGACGCCAGCAACCGATTCGGACCCTTGCTCCATCCATGTGCCCCAGTGATCGAAAACGACGCCGTCTATGTCGCGGGACCGATCCAAAACGGGTCATCGCCACACGCCGGCCTTGTTCCTTTGTATGAGCTCGATGAACGGAGCGGTAGCGTGCGCAGGGTCGTGACTTGGCTCGATCCTCTAGCGTGCGTCGGCATTGCCGCGGAGGGTACGACCGGCAAGCTCCTCGTTGCTGCGCTGCAGCATGGGAGCGCAGAGCTGGAGGTTGATGAGGTGGATCTCGCCAGCGCATCGGTCACCCCACTCATCCATAACATCGCTGTGGGAGGCATTGAGTCCTTGTGGTCGAGCCCGTCAGGGGATCAGATCTGGATCGGCGAGGATAGCCCGCCCGGGATCGCCGCATATGCGCGGAGTGGACAACTCGAGTATGCAATTGGGCCGCCTAGCAGCCCCGACGGTCTCATAGTCCCCACGGCGGGCTGTTTCGCTGGCAGTCTCTACTACACCGACGACGCGGCAAACGTCTACCAAGTGCAGCTTCCAAATACTGCAAGTGTCCCACTTGCTGCGTCAACCCGACAAGCGACATCGCAAGCGAATGTCTCCCGGATGGCTGTGGATCCTAGCGGCAATCTTGTTGTTGTGTTCTACAACGAGGTCATCGTCATCACGTGTCCCGACTACCAGTGGCCGGTTCCGCCCAATCACCACACCACGGGGGGTGGAAATGGTCCCAACGGTACGGGTCCAAGCAACCAGCCCACGACACCGGGCGGCGTGAGCGCTGGCGGCGGCCAGCCCGGCAACCATGCCGCCCTCAGTGGGCCCGCAGCCCCTGCAGCGCCGGGCCTGCAGCCGGCGCAAGCAACCCAGGCGCAGACTTCGACGTCGTCCCAGGCGGCGCAGCAACCCATGGCCGGGGTGAACAGCGCCTCCCAAGCGGCTGGGCAAGCGGCATCGGTCCCCAACACCGTTGGAATCATCGACGTCCCAGATCAACACCCGGTCATGGGCATGACCGCTGTTCCGGCGGACCCACCAACGGGGACGCCGGCGTACGTACCCGTCGGTATCGGTGCGACCGCTCTCTGTGCGTGGACATGGGCGAGCACTCGACGGCGACCAGCCCAGCGCTCGGTGAGAGTAGCACACGCCGGGCCCGACGGTCTGCGCGACACTTGCGGCGACGAAGTCGCGAACTTCAATCGCGATACCAGGGCAGGATTCAGTGGCGGTTGCCCCTGCTACTCGTGCGCCTACGGCGAGAGGTCACCGCGCCCCCGAGTAGCGCGGCAGTGAGAGCGAAGACGGCAGCCACGGGAAGAAGGATACCGGTCCAGCTGGCCGATGGCAGCCGCTTCGCGGCGACGCCCGCGTCGTCGGAGGGATTATTCCCGAAGGAGGGAGCCGTCTGCGAACCTCGAATTTCAGGGGAGACAGGGGCCGCGGATGCGCCGGCGGCACCCGGGTTGATGATCCCAGCGGCCGTGGGCGAGGCCGTGACCAAGGGGCACGACATATGCCATTGCGCCGCAGGATCGTCGGCGCAGAGGATACCCCCCTGTAGCGTCGACTGGGAACCGGTCCATGACGCCCAGGATGCGAGCACACGCTGGCCACGGATGACCGCGACGCCCGTGGCTCCATGGTCCAGCAGGCTGGCAGCTGTGCGCGACCAGGACCGTCCGTCAGGACTCACGAATATGCCGCCGGTTGTGGTCTCGTACCCGCGAGAATCTGCCAGCACGCCATAGACGGCGACATAGACATGCCCCTTCGCAGATGCTGCATTGAAGTCTGGCGTGAAGGCAACCTGCGGATATGCGGCCACCTTGAGGTTCGGCGTCGGAGGGAGGACCTGCACGGACGAGAATGAGGCCCCGCCATCGGTGGAAAGGAGGAGGGCTTGGCTC
>DASRDP010000054.1 GCA_035652535.1 Chloroflexota bacterium | reverse complement strand
GAGGCAGTTGCCCTCGGTGTCGTAGAGCCAACCGTGATAGGCGCAGGAGATGCCCCGCTCCTCCACGCGGCCGTAGAGCAGGGAAGCGCCGCGGTGCGCACAGTGGTCGGAGAGGAGGCCGACGTGCCCACTCCTGTCGCGGAACAGAACCAGATCCTCGCCCAGCACTCGCACGAATTTCGTCGGATGCTGGTCGGTCAGCTCGTTCAGCCCGGCGACCGGCTGCCAGTAGCGGCGCAACAGTTCACCGCCAGGTGTGCCCGGCCCGACCTGCGTGAGTCGCTCGTTCTCTTCCTTTGTGAGCATGCTTCCTCCGCCGACTCGCTGCCCTAGCGAGTGCCCACCAGCTTTGTATGCTCGATGTTCGTATCGATCACCACATTCGGGTCCCGCACGAGCCCCAGCGGATCAAGGCCCCGCTCGACCTTGTCGATCTCGCGCATCAGCACATCGTCCAGGAAGGTCACTCCCGAATCGCGGGTGCCGGCACGCCAGGTTTCTCGCGGGGACACTGGGCCTTGTGATTCGATGACCATGATGTCCTGGAAGGGCACCTGGTGCTGGTTGTAGCGCACGTTGGGGTAGGTGCCGTGAACGGGCACCTTCGCTTCCGAGGGCGGGAAGATGTACTTCTCGGCGATGTGCGCGCCCCAGTCGTCCACCTTGCCCCGATCGAGGTACACGAGGAAGGCAAATCGCTTGGTGTGCGTGTCATCCACCGGCAGTTTGATCGACAGCATATTCATGCGGCGCAGCATGTTGGGGAAGACGAGGAGGTCGTCCTCCACGTATCCGTCGACGATCCCCAGTCGACGACGGACTCCATACTCGACCTCCCGGTACTCGAGCGAGGCCATATCGTCGAGCCGACCTCGAGTCGTGTTCGTAGGCTTGATGCGCTGTGGCCCCCGCTGATCGCGGCGCATGGCGATGGTGTCTTGGTGCAGGACGAAGATGTGGGAGCCATCCAGGTTGTTCTCGACGACCTGGACCCAATTCGCCTGGTACTCGATTTCCATGGAGACTTCTTTGATCGGGTACTGCATGATGTCTAGCCGACGGATCGGCGGGGCCGGCAGCGGCCCGAGATACGCCCAGTACAGACCGAACAGCTTCTCGACCGGGTAAGCCCTCTGCTTCACCGTGAGGTGGAACCTGCTGCCTTCGGGCTCAGCCGGGGTCTCGAGGCAGTTGCCCTCGGTGTCGTAGAGCCAACCGTGATAGGCGCAGGAGATGCCCCGCTCCTCCACGCGGCCGTAGAGCAGGGAAGCGCCGCGGTGCGCACAGTGGTCGGAGAGGAGGCCGACGTGCCCACGCCTGTCGCGGAACAGAACCAGATCCTCGCCCAGCACTCGCACGAATTTTGTCGGATGCTGGTCGGTCAGCTCGTTCAGCCCGGCGACCGGCTGCCAGTAGCGGCGCAGCAGTTCACCGCCAGGTGTGCCCGGGCCGACTCGGGTCAGTCGCTCGTTCTCTTCTGTCGTCAGCATGCGGTCACTCCCTGACGCGTTCGGAACTTGGGGAGCGCGATCGCATCCGAGGCCTGGTCGAACCAGACTTGAACCGCCATCCCTATCTCGATCTGATCGGGGTCTATGTCGGTGACGTTCGTCATGATGTGGGGGCCCTCGTCGAGCTCCACGATGGCAACCACATAGGGGACATCCGTCTCCCAGGCCGGATGGAATGCTCGCCGAACGATCACAAAGCTATAGACGGTGCCCGTGCCCTTCGCGCTCACCCATTCGTGCTCGGTCGAGAGGCAGCCGCTACACATCGGGCTCGGTGGGTGGCGGAACGCGCCGCACGCCGAGCATCGCTGAAGGAGCAGCTCGCCCCGCAGGCAGCCCTCCCAGTACGCCTTTGTGTCGTGGTCGACGATGGGGAGTGGCTTGGGAGGGCGTCTCACGTCCGCTCCGATCCCAGCACCAGCGTGACATGGATGCCGAGCTCACCACACTGGCCGCTCACCACCGCGATCCGCGCGTTTTCGACCTGTCGCTCGCCGCCATCGCCCCGAATCTGGGTCACCCCCTCGGTGATGTGGAGCATCCCGCCAACGTGCGCCTGCGAGAGCAGTCCGCCGTGCGTGTTTACCGGCAATTGGCCGCCGATCTCGATCCGCCCGCCCTCGACGAACGACCCGCTCTCGCCTTTGGCGCAAAAGCCGTAGTCCTCGATCTGGATCAGGACCACGTGGGTGAAGCAGTCATACAGCTCGACCAGGTCGACGTCCTCCGGCGTGATTCCAGCGGCTCCAAACGCCGCCCTGGACGCTTCGACCGCAGCCGACGTGGTCATCGACGCCTGGTAGGTCACGTCGCCATAGCGGCAGGCGGTCGCCATGCCGAGAATGTGGACGACCTTGTGGGGCAGGTCGCGGGCCCGCTCGGCGCTCGTGACCACTACCGCGCCGGCGCCGTCGGAGATCAGCGAGCAGTCCAGCCGCCGCAGTGGATCGACGACCATTGGCGACGCCTGATGGTCGGCGATGGTGATGGGCTGCCGCATCTGAGAATTCGGGTTGAGGCTCGCGTGCCGCCGACAGGCGACCGCCACCGCGCCCAATTGCTCCGACGTGGTCCCATACTCGTGCATGTGGCGCCGGGCCATGAGACCATACAGGATCGGTGCGCCCTCTCCGCCGTAGGGGTTGCGAAAGTCCTGACGATGCGACGCCAAACGCCCGCGGCGGCCTTTCCCGTCGACCGAGGATTTGCCATCGCCGCCCAGGCACAGCACCGTAGAGGCCAGACCGGCCCGGATTGCGGCGACCGCGCTGACCACCGTCGAGGCGCAGGCGGCGCCTCCGAGGCTGATGTCCGCCACGTAGCGCGGTGCGATGCCAAGCTGTTCCGCAACGAACGCCGAGTGGTTTGGGACGGGCTCGCGTCGGGGCTGCCAGGCGACCACGCCATCGATTTGCGTCTTCGTGAGCCCGGCGTCGCGGATGGCTTTGGTCGCGGCGTCGAGCTTGAGGTCCAGCCCGGTTCGATCGAGAGCGCGGCCGACTTCCGTCTCGGCACTGCCGACGATCGCGCAGCCCGTTGACGTCAAATGCCTGTCACCTCAGACTACTCCGCTCTCGAGCAGCGCACGCCGATCGATCTCGTCGTAGCCGAGCTCCTCGAGGATCTCCGACGTGTGCTGGCCCAGCGTGGGTGCCAGTGTGATCTTGCTGCCACGCAGGCTGGCGATGGCGCCGACGGGGAATAGGACCTCGCCGAACTCCGGGTGATTCACCGTCTGCAGGAAGCCGCGATCGATCAGCTGTGGATCCCGCGCCAGATCGAAGGGCGTCGTGACCGGGGCCGACGGAATGTGACGGCTCTGCGACTCCACCACCAGATCGTCCTTCTTGAACTGGGCAGCCCAGGCCCCGATGCGGTCAAGGATGAAGTCCCGCTTGACGTTGCGCTCGGCCTCGTCGGCCAGCTCCGGCTGGGCAGCCAGCACTGGGTCCTGCATCCAGTTCATGAACCGGTTCCAGTTCTCGGCCGAAGACGACAGGCTCACCATCCAGTAGCCGTCGGCGCATGGGAAGGCGCCAGATACGGCCGAGACCGCCCCCCGGAAGCCCCGCCGTTCGGTGGATTTGCCGGTGGACGCGTACGTGACCATCGCCTGCTCAAACAGCGACTCCAGACACTCCATGATCGAAACCCGAACGGTCTGCCCCTGCCCGGTCTCCTGGGCAACAAGGATGGCGGCTGCCGTGGCGACTCCAATGTAGGCGCCGGTTGCGGCGTAGTAGACCCGGCCACCCATCAGCGTCGGGCGCTGTCCGGGGTGACCGGTGATCGAGAGCAGGCCCGAGCGCGCATACGCGCAGATGTCCGGATCGCTGTCGTCTACGACCGCGGTGAGAACCAGCTTCGGGTTGGCTTTGGTGATCGCGTTTTCATCAAACGGCAGAGGCGAATTGGCGACGACGACGTCCGCCGTTCCGATGAGCCGATCCAGGATCCAGCGTCCGGCGGCCGTAGAGGTGTCGAGGGCTAGGCTGCGCTTCCCCGCATTCAGGAACTGGTGAAACGCGCCGTGCTCGAGGTCCTGCTTCTCTTTCAGGTAGGGTCCCATGCGTCGGATGGCGTCACCCGACCGCGGCTCGACCCGAATGACGTCGTGCCCCACCTCAGCGAGGAGGCGGGTCGCGTAGATCCCGGACAGGTTCGTGAGATCGATGACCCGGGCCATCAGACCAGCGCTCCCGCTTGTCCGAGGGACTCGATCTCCTCGTCCGACAGGCCCAGCCACTCGCGGAGCGCCGGATGCGTGTCCGCGCCCAACGCCGCCGCGGATCCGACCGGGGTGAGCGTGCTCCGGCTGAACGCAAATGGCGCGCCCGTGACCGGGAATCGATAGCCGGGCGGATCTTCGATTGTCTTGAACACGCTCGAGGTCCTCGGGTCCGCCATGACGTCTTTGACCCGGCGCATCCGTTCCGTGGCCACGCCTGCCCGTTGCAGACGATTCTCGACGTCTGTGTTTTCCAGCTCGCTCGTCCAGGCCTCGATGTTCGCGTCGATCTCGTCGTGATGGCGCAGCCGACCGGTCACGTGGGCGAAGCGTGCGTCGGTCGCCCAGGCGGGGCTCCCCATCGTCTCCACCAGCCGCCGCCATTCGTCGTCGTCCCGCACGCTGATAACCACCCATTCGTCCTTGCCCGCGCAGCGATAGCAGCCCTGGGGCGCCACGTTGGTCGACCGGTTGCCCAGGCGGGCCGGGGGCGCCTCATTGATGGAGCTAGCCAAGAGCAGTGGGCCCAGGGTCGACACGCTCGCCTCGAACTGGGCCAGGTCCAGATTCGCGCCCCTGCCGGTGACTCTCCGCTCGGTGAGTGCGTTCAGGACCCCGAACGTGGCGTGGAGTCCGCCGATGTAGTCGTTCCAGGAGCTGGAGATGCAGGTGGGCGGGTCGTCCTCGGCTCCAGTGACCATCATCAGGCCCGTGTAGGCCTGGAGGTTCATGTTCATGCTGGTCCAGTCGCGGCGCGGGCCAGAGTGCCCGTAGCCGGCCATGCTGACATACACGAGCCCGGGATTCAGCGGCGCCAGGTCGTCATAGTCGAGGCCAAGCCGCCCCATGACGCCTGCGCTGAAGTTCTCGACGATCACGTCTGCCACCGATGCGAGGCGACGAGTGACTTCGCGGGCCGCCTCGGTCTTCAGGTTCAGCGTGATCGACCGCTTGTTGCGGTTGGTGTTGATGAAGGATGGCGGCCGATCCACCCGGCCCTTGAAGCTAGGATCGGGCTTGGTCACCCCGGTCCGGTCCATGCGAGTGCTGCTCTCGACCTTGAGGACTTCCGCCCCGAGGTCCGCCAGCAGGCGGGTACAGAACGGCCCGGCCAGGATGTGGCTGAAGTCCAGCACCCGAATGCCGTGGAGCGGCGTCCGCCCAGCCGCCGTGTTGGTAGTCTCCGGTGCGAGGCTCGTCATGCTCAACTCCACAGGCGCGCTGCGTGACAGTCAACGGACAATGGCGCGAGCCGGCGGAAACCGCCGAGTCATCTCGATCCAGTTCTGGATGTCGGTATCGATTGGAGGCGAATTCGACTCGCGTACGACGCCCAGGGGATCCAGCCCCCGCTGGACCTTCTGAATCTCGCGCTCGAGCATCTCGCGGTACAACACGATGCCGCGATCGGACGTCGCGAGTCGCTCCACCGTCCGATCTGCAATCGGGCTTTGGGTCTCCAGCGCCATGAGATCCTGAGCCTGGGTCCCGCCATCCATGTGATACGTTGCGAATGGGTGGACGGCGCCCGCCGGGGTCTTCGTGCTCGGCCGCTGTCCGGGTTCCCGATCGGGCCGCGACCCGGTACGATCTCGCCCGACCCACCAGTCGCCGAGTCCGACGTCGGCGATCAGCATGAAGCGAAGGGTGTGAGCGTCGTCCACGGGTACGTTGATCAGGAACATGTCGTAGACCCGCTGCACATTTGGAAAGGTCATGACGTCGGTGTCGACGTACCCGCTCCGGTGGACCTGCTTGCGCTTGATACCGACTGAGACCTCGCGGTACTCGAGCTCGGCGAGCGCGTCAATGCGGCCGCGGGCGGTGCTCATGCCGTCCGTGCCACGCTGCGCAGTGTCCTGGTGCAGGATGAAGACGTGGGACTGGTCCATGTGGTTTTCCATGATCTGGAGCCAGTTGCAGTCGAATGGGCTCGGCATTCGAGCTGGCCTCAACCCCAGTTCGAGGGCGTCCCAGCGGAGCAGCTCGGGCGCCGGAGCCGGACCCAGATACGCCCATAAGAGTCCGTAGCGCTCTCTGAGCGGATACGCCCGTTGCTTCACCGTGAGATGGAAGAGGCTGCCCGCGGGCTCGGCGGGCGTTTCCAGGCAATTGCCTTCGGTGTCGTAGAGCCAGCCGTGGTAGGCGCAGGAGATGCCCCGCTCCTCCACGCGCCCATAGAGGAGGGACGCGCCGCGATGCGCGCAGTGGTCGGCCAGCAGGCCGAAGGACCCCCGCTTGTCCCGGAAGAGCACGAGGTCCTCGCCCAGGATGCGCACGAACTTCGTGGGGGATTCATCCGTCAGCTCGGTCGCTTGCGCGACCGGATGCCAGTAGCGGCGTAGGAGCTCGCCGCAGGGGGTCCCCGGCCCAACCCGCGTCAAGCGGACATTGTCTTCCGCCGTCAACATCTTTGGCCCCCTGTGGCAGGTGGTGCCTAGTCTATCATGCGCCGCGAGCGCGGGCCCTTGGAGTTGTGCACAATTCTTATTTGACTGATCTTTCCTCTCGCCTATATACACCGAGCGGCCATGAGTAGCGGATGCCCGCTAGCGAGCTCCGCAAGGAATAGCGCGGTGCGGAGCTGGGTGGACGCACCGTGGGAGCCTGGTGGCAAACCCCCAAAAAGGAGCGAAGGTGCAACAACTAGGCAGCTGGCGACTGCTCCTCCTTCCGCTGACCGTCCTCATTGCGGCGTGCGCTGCGCAGCCTCAAGCCGCCGTGTCGACAGCGGATACGAGAACGGCCGTAGAGACAAAACCCTCCCGAGTGCTGTCGGTGGTCGTGCGGACCGAGCCCTTTGACCTGACTGACAACGCCTCGGGTCGGAACCGCATCACGATCAGCCTCTTCACGGCGGGCCTGGCGAACCTCGACCACAACGCGCCGACGCCGGTCCTTGCCCAGACCCTCCCGACGCTCGGCACCGAGAGCTGGAAGGTTGCCGATGACGGCAGTATGGAGACCTCGTATCAGCTCCGGCCCAGTCTGCGCTGGCACGACGGTACCTCCCTGAAGGCCAGCGACTTCGCCTTCGCCTATCGGGCCAACCAGCTCCGCTTCGAGTGGGGCCTCTCGACTTCGTCCATCGACCTCGCCGAGCACAAGGCGATCGCCGATGTTGTTGCCTCAGACGACACGACGCTCGTGATCCGCTGGAAGGCGCCCTACGCCCCCGCTGCGACCCCGAGCCTGCTGCCGCTCCCGGCCCATATCCTGGCGCCGATCGCTGAACAGGGCAGCGAGGCCTTCGGCAGCAACCCGTATTGGACGACGCAGTTCGTCGCCGCGGGCCCGTACCTGCTGACCGAGTGGGAGCCCGGGGCGTACCTCCTCGGAAGCGCCTTCGACGGCTACGTCCTTGGCCGCCCGAAGATCGACAGTGTCCGGGTCACCTGGAGCGCCGACGAGAACGCGACGCTGGGACGGCTCCTAGCCGGCGACGCCGACATCGCTGTCGACGACGCGGTCGGCTATCCCCAGGGCGCGGTCCTCCGGACGCAGTGGGGCGCCGATAACCGGGGCATCGTGCTGCTGTCGCCGGCGTCGCTGCGCCACCTCCAGGTGCAGTTCCGCCCGAACATCGTGAACCCCGCGGCCGTGCTGGACCTACGGGTGCGAAAAGCGATCGCCTCCTCGCTGGACCGGCAGGCCCTCGTCGACGCGCTGGTGGACGGGCTGGGAATCCCGACCGACAATATTGGGCTGCCGACGTCGACCTACTACTCGCAGGTCCAGCAGGTCGCGACCAAGTATCCGCACGATGCCAGCCTCGTCGAGCAGAATCTCACAGAAGCCGGCTTCAGCCGGGGGAGCGACGGCTCTTGGCAGAACACGAGTGGGCGCTTCAGCCCCCAGGTGCTGGGCATCGCCGAGGGGCAGGAGGGCCAGGAGACGACGATCGTCGTGGACATGCTGCGGCAGGTGGGGATCGACGCTCAGCTGAACCTCGTCTCAGGCGCCTTGCTCCAACGGGATGACGAGATGAAATCGACGTTCCCCGCGCTCCGCACGAATTACATCACCGCGGAGGACGGCATCGTCTCCCGACTCGTCACGTCGGAGATATCGGGCCCGGACAACAGATGGGGCGCGAAGAACAAAGCCGGTTACACGAACGCGGAGCACGACCGGCTCTACGAGCAGTGGCGGCGAGCGCTCGATACCAACGAGCGAAACCAGATTATGGTCCAGCTCATCGCCTTCTATACCCAGCAGCTCCCGGTGATCCCCACGTACATCAACGTCGGCGTCATTCCACACACCGCGGCCCTGCAGGGTCCGCTGCCGGTGACCCACGACACCACACCCTACAGCAACGTTCACCTGTGGACCTGGACGAGCTAAGCGGCCCCACGCAGGCTACGCAAGGAGGAAGAACCAAACATGCGAGAGTACCGCGTCATCTCCGCCGACAGCCATTGGGAGACCCCGCCCGAAGCGTGGACGCCCCGCGTGCCGGCCAAGTTCAAGGACCGACTTCCGAAGACGATCAAGCTTCCCAATGGTGGTGATGGCGTCCAGGACGCCGACGGGCGGGTGACCTACGGCGGAACGGCCCACTTCTGCGGGCACGGGCCGGAGAACTTCGATCCCACGATCCTGAAGTTCGACAGCGAGGTCGGCTACGGCAGCCCAGAGCAGCGCCTGAAAGAGCAGGATCTCGATGGGGTGGATGCCGAGATCCTGTTCCGCTTTACCCCGCGCACTAAGGACGCGGAGCTGGCGCAGGCGATGGTTCGCGCGGAGAATGGCTGGCTCGCCGAGGAATTCTGCGCGCATGCGCCGGACCGGCTGTTGGGCGTCGGCCTCCTCGCCAACCGCGGCGTCGACGCAGACATTGCCGAGATGACGTACTGCAAGCAGGCGGGCCTCAAGGCCGTGCACCTCACCTACTATCCGAGCGGCGCACATTACCCGACCCCGGAGGACGATCGCTTCTTCGCGGCGGCCCTGGATCTGGAGATGCCGATCTGCGTGCACACCAACATGGCGATGCACCGGGGCGAGCGCGGGGAGTTCATGATCAAGTACCCGATCGAGCCCGAGGGCTACGACCGGCCGCCCATCGACATCGTGGACCGGATGTCGCGCTACGGCACGACCCACTGCGGCACGCTCGAGCTGACGCAGATGATCATGACCGGCCTCTTCGACCGCTTCCCGGCGCTCAAGATCTACTGGGCCGAGAACCAGTGCGGCTGGATCCCGATCTACCTCGAGCAGATGGACATGATCTACGAGGCGAACTGGCGCTGGGTCGAGCGGATCCTCGGGCTGCCGCGGCTTAAGCGCAAGCCGAGCGAATACGTGAAGCAGCACGCGTACTGGGGCTTCTTCGACGACCCGATCGGGATGAAGCTCCGCCATGAGGTGGGCGTCGACCACCTGCTCTGGGGCAGCGACTTCCCACACGAGGTGAGCCGCTGGCCCAACTCCCTGGAGGTCATGGACGAGCAGTTCGCCGCCGCAGGGGTGACCTCGGACGAGAAGCGCAAGATGATGGCCGAGAACGCCGTCAATTTCTTCCACCTAAATTGAAGCGACGAAACGTCAGTGAGGAGTAAGCGATTTCGTACATCTGGGACGAGATCAAGGGCGTGGCCGCCATGATGCCACCTTCGCAACCGAGAACGCCGGCGACCTGACGGCGACGAACAGCATCGCGGCCCACCACCTGGAGGAGGGGGTGGACCGGATCATCAAAGACGGCATTGGCATGATCTGCACGACCGGCAGCTTCGGCCAGTGCTACAACCTCGCGTTTTGAGCAGCGGGGGTTTCGCTTCCCTCAGACTGGAAGCCCACCCAAGTCGACGCGAGTGGCGCCTGCGTCGTCAGCGTTCTGAATGAGCTCCCGGAGAATGGGAAAGCCAGACCGGTAACGGTCGCCAAGGTTTTCCTTGATCCGTTGGATGACTGCGCGGGTCTGGCTGAAAACCCGGCCTGCTACCCACCCATCGCCTCCGGTCAGGCAGGATCCCATCGAGTTCAACCCCGCAATCGTGAGGGGTGGTTCGACACTGCTCGCTGCTCGCCAAAGACCCGTGGACCCGTCCCGCGCGTCGGAGCGCTATTCGACAACGTCTAGCTGGGAGATGTTCCACATCCCACGTTCCGTAACGTTGGCGTTGCGCAGCCGCTTATTAATCATGGAAATGTCCGCGTCGTAAAAGAGTCCCATCATGTTGAGTTGGTCGGAGATGTGGGCCATAATTTGGCCCAGGATCTCCACCCGCTCGGCCCGTGGCACCGTTACGAACATGCGGTCGATCAAGTCGTTGAACTCCGGGTTCTGATACCGCGCGTAGTTGCTGCCCACATATTTCTTTTCCGGGGTCGGCGTGTTGGCGATGAGGGATCGCTGCAGATCGTTGACCGAGTTGGGCTGGCGATACATCAGAAAGCTTGGGAACGTTGCCATGTATTCCAGGTCGTTCAAATAACGCTGGGGTGAAACGATAACAGGCTCTGTTCTGATGCCCATCTGGCTCCATGCATCCGCCACAGCAACGGAAGCCTGGTCGGAGACTTTCGCCCCATAGGTGCGCATCTCCAACGTTAGCGGCTGTCCGGAGCTGTCCCGGTACTGGCCCTCCGCGTCCTTCGCGTATCCCAATTGCTCGATCATCTGACTGGCGCGCCGAGGATCGTACTCATACCGCACGCCCCGGTTCTCCACATCCTTGTATTCGGGCTCAGTCGGGCTGAGAAAGATGTGGGCAACCTGGGTCAGGCCACCCTCCAGCACGTCTTCCAATTGCTGGCGGTCGGTCGCGTACATCAGCGCCTTCCGGAACCGCACGTCCCCGACGATGGGCGGGTCGGAGTTGATGAACTGCGGGTAGATGGTAATCCACGACCGTGGGATCACGCGGACATCACCGGCCTGCCAGCGCTGGCGCATGTCGATTGCGTGCTCGATCGAAAAACCGCGGCCCAGGCTCAGATCAACCGAACCAGCCAGGAGGTCCGCAATCATGGTGTCCTGATCCAGAATGAAGCGAATGACAAATTCGTCGACTTTGGGCCGCCCAAGAACGTACTGGTCATTGGCAACCAACGCGACGTGGCTGCCTGGCACGAATTCCCGCACTTTGAATGGGCCTGTACCGACAAATTGCTGGTTCCAGAATGGCAAGGACTGAAAGTTCGTCTTGTTTTGCAGGTAGGGCTCTTCCAGCAGATGCTTTGGCAAGGGTGATCCGAAGGCACTCCCCGTCCCTCCCACGCCGAACATGGTGTTCGCGTAGATGTACGGCTTACTCCAGTGAACCACGACGGTCTGGGCATCCAACGCCTCGACGCTTTCCACCGACTGGTACCCTCTGTCGCGGATGATCGCCAGCTCTTTGTCCTGGTCCACGCCAGCCGTGAACACCAGGTCCTCGGCCGTGAACGGAACCCCATCGTGCCAGAGGGCGCCCGACCGGATGCGCCACGTCGTGGTCATCTGGCCATCGGGGAGGAGCTGCCACTGGCCATTCTCGATGGTTGGAACGGCTTCCGAGAGGAGCGGCTGGAGCACGCCGTCGCCGGTCGTCTCACTGAGCCCGGACAGGACCACTTCCTCAAGCGCCCCCTGCCCTGGGGTGCCGGACCGCGTGTTCATCCGTGCGACGAGGCTGACGGGGTCGTTCCAGATGGTGCCAGTGACGCGCTTCGTTGCAGGCGGTTTTCCGCCCGTCGGTCCATTGACCCTTGGCGCTCCCTGGGGCACGCAACCGGCCAAGGCCAATCCGACCAGAAGCAACAGCACCCCCCTACGATTCACGGCTTCTCTCCTCAGTGCTTTGGTTCCTGCAGCTTGCGGATTTTAGCTCGTGCCCGTATGGGCGGGCATGCACGTAGATCGCGACCATTCTGGGTTCACTCCATCGGGACCGGTTGGGTATCGAGTTCACGGAGCCACCGAGACGCCAAACCCCAACCGGTCAGGTGACAAGCAACACCCGGGAGGAGGCTCGCTTGCGGTCGCGGCCGAGCAAACATCATGCGCGGGCGAGGAATCCGCGGTGGCGCGACGGCGGATCACGCGCGATGCGCCAAACGTCACGCGCTCCAAAGGTGCTGCACCAGCTGGTCGAGCTGGCGCCGATCATCGACGGGAATCCGAACGTCGAGCAGGTCGCGACCATCGATCTGGAAGAACTGGGGCGCCAGCAGCGGTGCGGACGGATCGTTCTGCAGGTCGCGGGGGATGTGTTCGACCGGATGCGGCCGAGCTGGACCGGGAACACGGCGCTGCTCCTTGGGCAGGTGGTGCGGATCGTCGAGGAGTTCGTGCGAAGGGGGCCGATTCGGATCACGCCGGAGCTGTCAGCGAGACGACCTGCGGCGACGCATCGTGCTGACTCTGCTCCCCTCGAGGCAGGGTCAATCGGGGATGAGGGCCCGCATGTAGCGGACCACCTCCTCCTGCTGCTGGATGTACCGCTCCTTCGAGAGATCGCGATACTCGACGCTCGGCCGGGGGATCACCCCCTCGCGGAGGCCAGCGTTCGACGTGTCGAGGCGCCGACTTGGGTAACCCGAGGCCTGGGCAACGCCCTCCTGGCCCTCCTTGGAGAGGAGCCAATTGAGATAGACGCGCGCGGCGTTCGGGTGCGGGGCTCGATTCAGGAGCGCGACGCTCCCCCAGGCGCCGGTGACGTAAGTTCCCTCTTTGACGGCTTCGGCCGGCAACGACTCGATGGGCAAGCCTCGCGCCTTCATGTCCAGGGCGGTGAAGTCGTTGCTGGCCAGTCCGATGGGATACTGGCCTCGGGCGATCCAGTCGGTGAGCTGGCGATCGTCTTTCGTGATCACGATGTCCTGCCTGAACAACGCGGCCAGGTAATCCTTCCCCAGCTCCGGCGTCGAATACAGGAAGATCGAGCTGGCCAGCCCGGCGCCCGCCACCCGCGGATCGAGCATCGCGATCTTGCCCTTCCACTTCGGGTCCAGTAGGTCGCGGTAGCTGGTGATCTCGTCCGCCCGGACCAAGGTCGGGTTGTAGACCAGCGGGATTTTCAGGCCGCCGAGAAAGAGCAGAGCGTATTTGCCCTCTTCGTCGGCGAACTCATAGGCGCCCCCGCGCCACTTCGACGGATCATTATCCGGCCCCACCAGCGCTGGAAGAATTGGATCGATGGCGGCCTCGGGCAGCAGCCCGTTGATCACACTGGTCGTCCCATGCACGACCACGTCGACCGAATACAGGCCGGCCGCGCGCTCCGTGAGGACCTTGGTCACCATCTGGGCGCCGATCATCCCATTGAAGTCCACCCGAATGTCCGGATAGGCGCGCTCGAACGCGGATGCCAGCGCCTCTGCCACCGGCTCGCCTGTCTGACCGAGAACTGACACCTGCCCTTCGCGCTTGGCTGCTTCGACGACATGGGCCCACTCCGACTGGGTTCCGCCGGCGTCCGGCGCAGCCCGTGCGCTGCCTGCAGGCGTGGTTCTGGCGCAACCGGTCAGCAGGCTCACGAGAGCAACCACGCTCAAGAACGCGGCTCGCTTCGACGACATTTGCGCTCCTACTGGTCACGGGGTGCGCCCATTATATGAGCGGCTCGATGACTTTTCTCAAGGAAGAGCTCTTGTCAGTGGCTCTCGCGATCAACGAACGATTGACCCGGGTTGGACGAGCATCGATTTTTTCGATCGGCTGCTGCTCCGAGCGATCGATAAGGTGGGCGAGGAGTCGATCCCATCAAGATTATTCGGGACCCCGCCGCCGCGTACGTCAGCACGAACCTCGATGAAGGTGTTGCGGGTCGGGGCGCGGCCATCGATCCCCGAAGGAGACTTCGTGTCTCCGTCATTCCAGCGTCGGGATGCGGCTCCATATATCCTTGTCGGCGGCGCGGAAGGGCCGGACACTAAGGGATCGGGAGGGAGCCTTGGCGGATGAACCGCGCGTCACGCAACGGGATGGGCTGATACTACCCTGCCCTATGGCCACCATCCTCTGGATGCCGAGGTCACCGACGGCGAGTAACCCGTCGTGAACTTCAGCGTGGCCAACATCGAGAGTCCCCGGGCCGTACAGGCGGCGACACTGTTAGCCGCGACCGTTCCCTATCTGGCTGAGGGGCGATCATCCGACGCAAGCACGGGTGGATTCTTCAGCGCTCCGCCTTAATGATGCTCTCCTCGTAGGGCACGGCGCCGGTGATGAACTCGGGCGGGCCCTGGGTCACCCGGATCATCTCTTCGAGCTTCACGGCCACGTCACCCCCCTCTTCCCCGAAGAAGCATTCGATCGACAGGATCTGGTTCTCCTTAAAGGTGTCGTCGATCTGGATGCCCAGCCGATCCACTTTTGGATAGCCTTGGGGCACGATCCCGACGGCATGGACGACGTGGTAGTTGTCCTGCTGGTGCTGGAACTCCGACGGGACCGGCGGAATGAGCTCGAGTACCTCGGCGTGGGTTCGGCCGGCGCGCACGCAGTCGCCCACCGCCTGCACGTACTCCCACGCTCGGCGATACAGCTCCCGCTGCGCCTCCGTTGGCTTGGCGCCGACCACGTACGTCCGCGACGCGTCGCCAAGCAGGCTATGGGCGACGCGGCCGTGGAAGTCGATGCCGACGAACTCGCCCTCGCGCAGGGGCCGATCAGTCGCCCAGCGGCGCCAGGGGTTCATGTTCTCGCCGGCGCACACATTGATCTGCAGGATGCCGTCGCCCCCAACATCGGACCAGGCGTCCAGGACCAGCGCCTCCAGCTCCCGCTCCGTGACACCGGGCTTGACGTTGTCGCGGAACACCGTGAACACGTGGGCGTACTTGGCGCCGAGGTCCCGGTAGATTGCGATCTCGTCCTGGGTCTTGACGGAGCGCGCGACCTCGACGAGGGGGAGCGAATTCACCAGCTCCACACCGGCTCGGTCCAAACCGAGCAGGCAGGTGACCTCCATCTCGTCGACGGCAAGCGACTGGCCCGTCGCCCCGTTCGCCTCCATGAGCGCCTTGATGCCGTCGACGAACTTTGCCACCCGGCGCGCATAGTCGGGGAGGAAGGCCTCGGTCGGCTTGTAATTCGTTCCGGCCACAGCGGGATGCTTGAGGGCGACGTAGCCCGCGTCGCGGGGCCGAACCATCGCGATCGCCTCGCCCTCTCGCGGCACGAAGACCTGGCCGCCCGGGATGTGAAAGCCCAGGAGGTAGTCTACGTTCAGGCCCTCGCTGAGCAAAGCCGCGCCGATCCCGCGCCGCTGCATCTCCGCCTGCAGGTTCTCGCGCCGCTCGCGCTTGAGCCGTTCGCTGTCCCAGTTCCCCGCATTGTTGTTGCTAGAGGCCAGCATGCCTTCCTCCTTGTGCGTGTGGCTACCGGGCGAAGAGCTCGTTGAGCAGGGCAAGCAGCGGTTCCTCGTACTCCAGGGCGACTTCGCCGTTCGTGACCATCCAGGACGGATCGGGGACCGCCCACGAGTTCGCATTATCGGCCGGCACGTCGGCACGGGTGCTCGGGTCCCCCATCGACTTTGCCAGCAGCGACTCACCCTCGCGGGAGAGCACCCAGTTCAGGTAGAGCTTCGCCGCGTTCGGGTGGGGCGCGTGGTCGGCCAGCGCGATGTTCGCCGGGCCGGACGTTGTGTGAGTACCCTCGCGCATCGACCGCGGGTCGACAACGGCAATCGGAAGTCCGTCCTGCACGAGCTTGTCAGACTCGACGTTGCTGCAGAAGCAGATGGGGTAGCGGCCCTGGGCGAGCCACTGGGCCCCGGTGCGGTCGTCGCGCAGCATCTGGAGGTCCTGCCGGGCAAGCTGGCGGATGTAGTCGGGGCCCAGGTCCGGATGTAGGTAGAAGAACAGGAACATCGCCCGCCCATAGCCCGAGACGAGGGGATCTCGGCCCATCACGATCTTGCCCTTCCACTTTGGGTCGAGCAGGTTGCGCCAGCTCGTGAGCTCGGCTGGGCTCACCATGGTCGTATTGATGTAGAAGTACTGGCCGGCCCGGCGCAGGAGGGCGAGGGTCGTGTGGTCCTCGTCCATCCAGGGCAGCACGTCCCCACGCCAGTTGCTGGGATCCTTCACCTCCGGCAGCAGAAGGGCCGGCTCCAGCGGCTGGAGCGCGCCCATGGGCTTAAGTGACCGGAGGAGCGTCGTGGTTCCCGCCATGAATACGTCCCACGCGTAGAGACCGGCGCCCCGCTCATTCGCGATGCGCGGAGGGAGCTCGGGTCCGCCTACGCCGAGATAGTCGACGGTGATGCCGTATTTCTTCTCGAATGCCTCGGTGAGCGCAAGACGATTCTCATCGCCTTGCGGGCCGGTCACGTGCACCTGGCCCTCGCGCTTCGCCTCGGCGACGAGCCGGTCCCACTCCTGATCCTCTGGCGACCGCGGTCCGGAGGGAGTTGGCGCCAAGCCGGTCCCCGTGGGAGTAGCCGACGAACATGCGACGACGCACACAACCAGGACCGCCAGGACTGCGGCCGGAACCCTCAACATATGCACCCCACGGCGTGATGAGCCGGAAAAGTGTACGCGCTGGGCCAATTCAAAGAAAGATGCTGACGTCGCGCGCGCCGAGAACCGCCTGGTCAAGGAAGACAGTGCGGGCCGCGAGGCGCCATTGGCCGTCGACAATCCGAAGCACGTCGCGCCGTTCGCCTGAGAAGAGGTCCGGGCTTGTCTCCCACCCACGGTTGCGGTAGACGAGGACGTTACTGACGACGCTCAGCTCTCCCGCCGTGTCCGTCGCGCGAACGCGGACGTTGGAGACCACGTGGCGGGTGCGGGACGGCGGCGTTTCGGACCATGCGTAGCCAGTTCCCAACCGTTTGACGCGAAGCTCGAGGGACGCCCGGTTCTCGGTCAGGATCTCGGTCTCGTT
>DASRDP010000053.1 GCA_035652535.1 Chloroflexota bacterium | reverse complement strand
GGGCTGTGGTATCCTCGCGCCAAGGCGTATCCCTCCAGTTCATTTCCCCGTCCGGGGTCTTGTGTTGCGCTGGAAGGGTACGCCTTTCCTTGACGCGGGCGCCTGCGGGCGCCCAATTTCCACAACTCTTGAGATTAGCTCGGAGCGCACGCGTCGCTGGAGAAGATTCGTAGGAGTCAGGGCGTCATTTACGATGCTGACGTGGTGAATGCGTGTCTTGCGTTGGTTCACGAAGCGGCCTTTAGGTTCGTGGGACGGTGGTGCCTCGAAAGCGCGCCTTGTCGCGCGTCGTACGAAGGGTGTGCGCGGCGATCGGCGTCCCGGGCAGACGGTCAACCCCTGCCTTCACTTCGGCTCCCGTGCTAAAAATCGCGTACGATCTTGCGACATTTGCCAAAGGCCCGAAAGTCTGTCCGTGAAAGGGGCGCGTTTCCGGTCGCATTCGCGGTGCCAAACACCCGCGTCTTACAAGTTGCTGGCCATTGGCACGGATGAGGCGACCCGCTCGTGACGTTCGGTGACCGGAAAGCGCACAGATCGGAGGCGCGTGTGAGAGAGGCAGAGCCCGGCGCGGCCCCGGATTCAGCAATGACCGTACTCGTCGCCGTGGACACCACGCCCGATGCCCCAATTGCCGTAGCGGTCGCGCAGGCGATCGCGCGTCAGCTCGGCGCGCGACTCGAGGGCCTGCACGTTTCGTCGGCCCCGGTCTCGGAGGGCGACGTGCGTCCCCTCCTCGGTCTGTCCGGTGAGGAAGGCGAGTCGATTCACCTGCGGCTGGACGTGGGCAACCCAGCGCACGAGATCGTCGCAGCGTCGAGCGACGGCACGGTTGTGCTGGTCGTCATTGCGGCGGGCATGCCAACGGACGAGAGCCCGGTCGGCCCTGTCGCGCTGGAAGTTGTCCGCCACACGCATCGGCCCCTTGTCGTCGTCTATCCAGCGAAACTGGCCGGGGAGGGTCGTTCTCCCGGGCCCGTGCGTCGCCTGCTGGTGCCCGTGGATGGCACACCGAGCACCGGACGTGCGCTGCGACCGGTCATGGCGCTAGCACACGAGCTGGGTGCATCGGTCGACCTGCTCTATGTCGCCGGTTTCCAGCGGTCGTCGTCGGAGCCGGGCACGCTTTCAGCGCCGCGATACGTGGACCAGCCCCAGCACGAGTGGCCGAGCTGGTCCGGCGAGGTCGTCGACCGTTTGCTCCGTTGTCTCGCGCGCTGCCCCGAGGACGTCCCAGCCGAGATTCATCTGGCGACAGGCGACGTTGCAGAGGAGATCGCGCGCTTCGCATTGGAGCATCGGGAGGACGCCATTGTGCTCGCCCGGCGGAGCCAACTCGAGCCGGGGAATGGAAAGGTTGTCTGGGACGTGTTCCAGAACAATCCGCTTCCGCTCGTTTTCATCACCGCTCAGTTCCGTCACGCGGGCTCGAACGCGACGGCCCCTTATCGCGGGCCGTCCGGGGGGGCCCGTGTCGCGTAGCGAACAGCGCCGTAATCTCGACCTGGCCGCACTCATTCCTCCCGACGGCGCGATCAGCTCGAAGGGCGACGTCTGGCGCCTCGAGCATCACGGATTCGTGCCCGAGCTCGAGCACGACATGGAGTCCCGCTTCGCCTTGTCGAACGGGTACCTGGGGATGCGCGCGTCACTGCCATCACCAACTCACGCCTCCCGCCCTCGAACGTTTGTCTCGAATCTCTTCTGGATCCCACCGGGACAGCCGCGGGTCCCCTGCCTGATCCCTGTGCCCGACTGGCATGAGGTGCACGTGTCCGTGGACGGCACGAGCGTGCGCCTCGATCGCGGGGCCACGATCGACTTACGGCGTGTGCTCGACATGCAGATCGGGGCGTACTGGGTCGAGTGGCGGTACCACACGCTCGACGGCCACGACGTGCGGACGCGGATCTCGCACTTCCTGTCGTTGGCCGATCGGACGCTGGCGGTTCAACTCATGGAGGTCGAGGGCGGGTTTCCGTGCCGTCTGGGCATCGAGGCAGGTGCTGGTGCACCCGGTCCCGGACTTGTCCCGGATCTTCGGCATTCCGTTGGCGACGTAACCGTCTGGCGCGCCGACGAGGATGGGTCGTACCTGGCGATTGCGCGCGACTACCGCCTGGCGCGCAATGGGCAGCAACTGGCCCCGGTCGTCCTGCCGGGACACGACCGACGTCGGTGGTCGTTCAGCGAGGACGTCAATGGACAGGTGGCCATGCGGCGATTGGTGTCCATGGGTCGTGGCGACCGAGAAGACGCCGTCGACGTCGCCGCGGAGTCGCTTCGCCGTGCGCGCCGGTCGGGCGCCGCAGCGCTCTTTCGGGCGCACAGCCGGGCCTGGTCGGCCCGCTGGAGCGCGAGCGACGTGGAGATCACGGGCGATGCCGATGCCCAGCGGGCGATTCGCTTCGCGATTTATCATCTTGTGAGCGCGGCTGACCCTTCCGATGAGCACGTTTCCATCGGCGCCCGGGCCTTGACGGGCGACGCGTACATGGGGCACGTGTTCTGGGACACGGAAACATTTCTCCTTCCCTTCTACATCCACACGTGGCCCGAGGCGGCGAGGGCGCTTCTGATGTACCGCTACCATACGCTTCCGGCGGCCCGGGCCAAGGCGGCCAAGCATGGATTCCGGGGCGCCTTCTACCCGTGGGAATCCGCTCGAAACGGGGAGGAAGCCACACCTCCCTACGTCATCACCCCTGATGGGAAAGTCATCCGCATCGTCAACGGTGAGCAGGAGATCCACATCAGCGCCGATGTTGCGTTCGCCGTATGGCAGTACTGGCAGTCGACCGGCGATGACGGATTCTTCCAAGACGCTGGGGCAGAGATTCTGCTCGAGACCGCGCGATTCTGGGCGAGCCGCGCGACGCTCGAGGCGGACAACCGCTGGCATATTCGCCGCGTCGTTGGCCCGGACGAGTACCACGAGGCGATCGACGACAACGCGTACACGAACGGCATGGCACGTTGGAATCTGGAGCGCGGCGTCGAGATCGCCCGCACCCTGGGGGCACGGTGGCCGCACTGGTGGAGCGGTTTGCGCCGGAAGATCTCGATCTCCGATCGCGAGGTCGAGACGTGGTCATCCGTCGCGTCGAATATGACGCTCGATTTCGACCCGAATGGCACCATCATCGAGCAGTTCGCCGGCTTCTTTCAGCTCAAGCCGATCTTCCCCCGTGATTATCCAAATCGGCGCGAGCCGATGGACGTACTACTGGGAAGAGAGCTCACCCAGCGCGCGCAGGTGCACAAGCAAGCTGACGCGGTGATGCTCCTGTGCCTGCTGGGAGACTGGTTTTCGGCCGAGGTTCAGCGCGACACGTTCTACTTCTACGAAGTCCGATGCGGTCACGGAAGCTCGCTCTCGCCAGCGATACACGCGCTAATGGCCGCTCGGCTCGGAGACCTGGACCTCGCTGACCGCTACTTCACGGAGGCCGCGAACATCGATCTGGAGGACACATTCGGAAACGCCGCCCACGGTGTGCACATCGGCGCGCTGGGCGGGCTGTGGCAGGCGATCGTCTTCGGCTTCGCTGGAGTCCGGTTCCGAGCGGACGGGCTGTCCATCGATCCCCACGTGCCGGCGCACTGGGGAACGCTGGCTTTCCCCGTTCAGTGGCGTGGTCGCCACCTGCGGGTCTCCCTCGAACCGGCGAGCGGAACGCTGCGGGTCGACCTCTTGCGTGGTCGCTCGGTCGCGGTCACGGTGGGCGGGAAGCCGTATCGAGCGCGTCTCCGGCATCCCGCCGTTGTCCAGTATGCAGAGGCAAAATGATGGCAGAGGCGTGAATACAGGGAGGGTGCGTTGTATCGACGAGCAATGACACCGGTGCTCATGGCAATCGTGATCGGAATGGCGTCCGCCTGCGCGAATGCTTCGGTCAGCTCATCGGGAGGTGGCGGCGCCGGAACGGACACGCTGGTCATCGGCGCTCCGCTTGGCATCACGGGATCGGCCGCCGCCGAGGGGGTACTGACCAAGAATGGGTATGACCTCTGGGCGGAGGCGGTAAATCAGGCTGGCGGAATCAAGGCCGGCGGCAAGACGTATAAGGTCGAGATCAAGTACTACGACGACGGGAGCGATGCGCAGCGAAGCGCGCAGCTCACCGATCGCCTGATCACGCAGGACGGCGTCAAGCTCCTCCTCGGCCCCTACGGAACGGCGGCGACCAACCAGGACGCGCCAATCGCCGAAAAGAACCAGGTGGTCATGGTAGAGGGGAATGGAGCGGCCGAGTCCATCTTCAGCCACGGTTACAAGTACACGTTTGGCGTGCTGAGCCCTGCCAAGAAGTATGCGGCTGTCATGGTTGAGATGGCGGCTGGGCAGAACCCAAAGCCAGCATCCGTTGCCATCCTCTCGGCGAACGATGCCTTCTCCGTAGAAGTGGCGGACGGCGCCCAGGACATCGCCAACCAGCAGGGCATCTCGGTCGCGGCATACGAGAAGTACCCGGCGAACGCCACGGACCTCTCGAACGAGGTCACCATCGCGAAGAACTCCGGAGCGGAAATGCTCCTGAACTCCGGCCACCTCGCGGAGAGCCTGGCGATCATGAAGGCCGCGAAGGAGCTGGACTACAGCCCCAAGCTCTTCGCCTTTACCGTGGGCCCCACCACCCCGGACTTCATCCAGGGACTCGGGAGGGATGCTGAGGACGTGGTAGCCAGCTCGCAATGGACAGACACGGCGAAATACGAGGGCGTCGACATCTTCAAGACTCCAAAGAACTACAACGACCTGTACACAAAGCGGTTCGGAAGCGCGCCGGACTACCACGCGGCCGATGGCACGGCCGCGGGCGTCGCCTTGCAGCTCGCCATTGAGAAGGCGGGTTCCATTGACCCGTCCGCTGTCCGAAACGCGCTGGCGAACCTCGATGCGATGACGTTCTACGGACAGATCAAGTTCGATGAGCGCGGCCTCAACGTCTACAAGCCAATGGTGGTCCAGCAGATCCAGGATGGGAAGCTGAAGACCGTGTGGCCGTCAGACATCGCGGAAGCATCGGTCCGATACCCGACGCCCTCGTGGGGTCAGCGTTGAAGCACGCCTGCTCCGCAAGTAGCCGGATGCGACGGCTGGTGGCCGCGTGATCGGCGTCGGGCAGACGCTGGTAAACGGGCTCCTCCTCGGCGGACTCTATGCGGCGGCGGCCGTGGGGTTTTCGCTGGTCTGGGGGATCATGAATCTCGTCAACCTCGCGCACGGCTCCTTCATCATGCTCGGCGCCTACGTCGTGTTCTGGTGCTTCACCTTGTGGCATGTCGACCCGTTCCTGGCCCTCCCGATTGCGATGGCGGCGCTGTTTGCGCTGGGGTTCGCCACGCAGTGGCTGCTGGTGAACCAGATCCTTCGCGCGCCGCTTCTGATGACGCTGCTGCTCTTCTTCGGCATTTCGCTGGTAGTCACCGACGTCGCATACCAGCTCTGGAGTCCGAGCCTGCGGACGGTGCAGCTCGCATATGGGAGCGCGGGCCTTCACATCGGTCCGATCATCGTGCCGTTCGTCCGTCTGGCTGCCCTGACGATCGCGGTCGCCCTCACCGGCGCGCTCTCCTGGTATCTGAATCACACCAGGGGCGGGCTCGCGATTCTCGCTACTGGGCTCGATCAGGAGGCGGCGCGCCTGGTCGGCATCAATCCCCGATACACGTACGCAATGACGTTCGCCATCGGCGCGGCGTTCGCGGGCGCCGCCGGCGTCCTCGTCGCCATCGTCTATCCGATCTCACCCACCATCGGCGATCCGTACACCCTCCGATCGTTCGTGGTCGTGGTCCTGGGCGGCGTCGGCAATGTCTGGGGGGCAGTGCTGGGCGGGCTGCTCTTTGGCGTCGTGCAGGCGGCAGGCGGGTTTGTCTTTGGCTCGGGATTTGAGGACGCCATCGCTTTTGGGGTGATGGTGCTCGTGCTGCTCATTCGTCCTCAGGGCCTCATCGGCCGGCCCTTCTACTCAACAAGTTGACCGCGGTCTCGTT
>DASRDP010000052.1 GCA_035652535.1 Chloroflexota bacterium | reverse complement strand
GCGATGGCGAGCGCCCGCGACCCGTTCGGATCGCTCGGCAGGCACCAGCGCTCAGCTCCGGGCACCTCGGTGAGCGACGGGACTGGAGTCCAGGATCGGCCGTCGTCAGTGCTCCTAACCAGGCCCGCTGGATGCGTGCCGACGTAGACGAGGCCTCGTCGGGATGGGGAGGCCGCGATGGCCCAAACATCCTGCCCGGAGCAGCCGCTGGGTCGCCAACTGCGCCCAGCGTCGTCGGACCGGTAGACACCGTCGGATGCACCGGCGAGGATGCTGCCGTTCGCCTGACGCAGGGCGTGCACAGCGCAGCCTGTCAGGGCCCCGTCACTCGGCGGCGCGCCGAGCTGATCGATCAGAAACACTCCGTCGCTGGTTCCGATCAGAAGACTCATGGCCCACCTCCTCTTCCTAGTCGGCCATCGCCATGCCCACGGGAATCGATCTACCCGTTGGCGAGCAGTATACTGACATTCCGATTGGCGCATCGAGACTGGCGATCTCGCCAACGATGCGGCTGTTGTGGCACTGGCAGTGCCCCTCCACGAGCGGTCGGCCGCAATCCCCAGCGGCTCGCTGGTCAGCGACCACGTTGTTCCCATCGGATATCTGGGGGGCGCACGACCTGAACCTCGTGTATCCGTGGGCCCCCACGGCAGCCATGACGGACAACACGTCGGTGCACACGACGCGGCGCACATGCGGCGTTTGACCCGCCCGAGAATCGGCGCTACCCTCCATCTCGGGTCGCATTCGCTGATCGGAGGGGGAACAATGCCTCACTACGCGTTTCAGGGCGCCTACACGGCGGAGACCTGGGCTCGACTGACCAAGAACCCGGAAGATCGCGAGGCCGCGATTCGCGCCGTGTGCGAGAAGAACGGCGGCAAGCTCGTCGGGCTCTGGTTCATGTTCGGCTCCGACGACTTCCTCGCCGTCGCCGAGCTTCCGAATGAGAAGATCGCGGGAGCCATGGGCATGGCCGTGGCAGCGAGCGGCGGTTATCACAACTTCCGCACCACGCCGCTCGTGAGCGCCGCGGACGCCATGGCCATGATGCGACAGGCGAATCAGTTGGGGTTCCGACCGGCCGGTAGCTGACGCCCTCCGCAAAACCTCCCTACCGGACTACAGCTCACCGCACGGCAAGCTGCGAATGCTGCTGCCCGTTGACTTGACGGCGGGGCCTAACGCGCACCAGCCGTGCACTTCATCTTCCAGCAGGCAGAGTCCCCAGCCCACGGTCGTTTGGCGCTCGCCCGGCCGTCAGCTGGGTTGGGCCGTTAGCGGCAAGAGCGCCCGAGCTGGACGGTCGCGCTCTGCCTGTCCCATACTGGGGACATGACGGTCAAGCGATTGGACCACGTCAGCGTCGTCGTCGACGACCTTCCAGCCGCTATCGCGTTCTTTTCCGAGCTCGGCTTGGATCGCGAGGGTGAGGCGACGGTCGAGGGAGAGTGGGTGGACCGTGTCAACAAGCTCGAAAGTGTCCAAGTCGACATCGTCATGATGCGGACGCCAGACGGGCACGGGCGGCTTGAGCTGACGAAGTTTCGCAATCCAAAACTCGGCATGATCGAACCGGCGGTCGCACCGCCGAACACTCTGGGCCTCCGAAGCGTCATGTTCACAGTGGAAAGCGTCGACGATACGGTCGCTCGCCTGGGCGCCCACGGCGCCGAGCTGATCGGCGAGGTGGCCCAATACGAGAACTTGTACCGGCTGTGCTCCATGCGGGGTCCAGGGGGCATCATCGTGGCGCTGGCTGAAGAACTCTTCTGACGGGTCCCACTGGTACCACGACCACGCCATGGGCACGCGTGCGGAGAGGATCTATCGAGGGCTGGCAGGCTTCTATCTGATCAGGGCCCGCACAAAGCGGCGCTCGGCCTATGGCTGAGCGACAAGCTCGGCGTGCGCCTGTTGGATTGCGTCCGGAAACGCGATGACGTCCGGGGGCAGGACCTCGATGTACTGCGCTCGCAAGCTCCCTGCTTTACCCGTCGGGTAAATCCCGATCTCAAGAAGCTGCAGGTAGCTCGCCGCATTACACGCTCCCGGGCGCGCCGAGCCACCGGAGCACGCGGCCCGCTCCCGTGGCGGCGTTTATTGAGGCTCGCCTTCCGAGGGGCTTGCTGAACCTCTACCGAACTTGCGACCCACCCCGCCGGCTATCAGCTCCTCGTGTGCGATTCGCCGGGGCTCTAACACGTGGCGCTACACTAGAGGCGTCAGCCAGCCGTGAGGGCCGAGCAATCACGCGAGTGAAGGGGCGCCATGGATTCTCTAGCCGCCGATAAGGCCGAACTGGCTGCGCTCCTCAACCACGTGCATACCGAGCTGCGCGACGAAGCGCTTGCCTTCCCCGAATCGCTCCGCCTCGTCCACCCGGCGCCAGGAGAGTGGTGCGCGATGGAGCTTCTCGGTCATGTGGCGGAGATGCACTACTCGTACGTCAAGCGCGCCGAGCAGCTCATCGCATCCCCCGGGGCGCCGCTTGCCCGCGACATGGCGTCACCCGAGCGCATGGCGGCGATCGCAGGGGGACCTGCGCTCACCCTCGAGGAGGCGCTCAACCAACTGGACGAGGCGCGCCTGCATGCGCTCGCCTTCCTGGATCGTTTGAAGCCCAACGAGATGGTCATTACCGGTCATCACCAAGCCCTCGGCCCCATGACCGTGCGCGACGTGTTCGCGCGGACCATCGTGGGTCACGCCCAAAACCACCTGCAACAGCTGCGTGCCACGCGCGAACAGATCGAGGCGGCTGCATCAGCCGACGGCTGACCCCTCGATCATCGATCACGATCATTCCGTCGTGCTGGTTGCCCCCGGAGGCAACTGCTCGTGTGGTACCTGCTACACTGGCCGAAAGCGCGGAGGAAGGTGAGGACGGAGTCACCCGTCGTCAAAGACGCCGCAAGTCTCCGATGGGGAGGGCCGACGCCCGGGTTCGGGCCGTTGTGTGAGCGCTTGAATGCGGCAAGCCTTGCCGAGCGAGCGGCGCGGGCGTCAAATCGCACGGGAGGCAGGTCTTCGGTGCCCGCTCTCCGTTTGCCGTCTAGGACCGGTCGTCCCTTCGTTCTGGCGATACTGACGCTCACGCCGACGGCGGCGGCAAGGTACGATGGCGTCGGAAAACGTTGAGCGCGATCGAGGCCGGATGTGGAGAGGCACATGCAATTCGTCAAGCAGGCGCCATTGAGGACCTTGATCGCGCTATTGGTCACTGCCACCATCGCCCTGCCCAATCAGAGCCCGCTAGCTGCCCAGATCGTAGTCGCGACTGTACCCGTCGGCTTCGCGCCAGTCGGCATCGCGGTGAACCGCGTCACGAATCGGATCTATGTCGCCGATGAGAATGGCGCAGATATCTCAGTAATCGATGGGTCTTCCAACTCCGTTCTTCCATCGATCCCGCTTCCCGGTTCACCGCATTACCCAGCGGTCAACGCGAACACGAACCGGATCTATGTAGACGCTGTTGGCGATCATCAAAAGTGCAGAGAGCTGATCGCGAATAGTGCAGAGCCCCGGGCAGGTCAGCGAATGATAGCAGCGCCTCCTTCCTCCGGCGGCGGGTCCTGGTAGGCCCGCATCCGGTAGCTCCGGCCGCGA
>DASRDP010000051.1 GCA_035652535.1 Chloroflexota bacterium | reverse complement strand
GCAGCGACCCGCGACGTCGAAGTCGGCCACGATCCGCCACACGTCCTTCGGCGCCCGGAGGACAACGCGTTCCCAGATCTCGTCACGATCGCGGCGGTGATTCCCGATGACCTTGACCACCGCCGATTCTGGCGTGATGCCGGTTTGCGGCCCGCAAGAGCTGGCAGCGCATCCTAAGCGGTGCGAGCTCATGCCGGCTTGGCCTTCGATTCCATCGCGGGAGAGCCATGGCGGCTGGCTGCTGCCATCCGCTTCGCCAGGAAGCCGGAGAAGACGGCCGCGACGTCAGGGTCCTTCCCCGTCCAATCCGCGACATCGACGTCCTGGTCTTCGGGCTCGAGGATGTGGAGCTCGCTATCGGGAACGAGATGAGCGAGCGTTTCGCCGGTCCGACGGCCGTGCGTCCGATCGTTACCGGGGATGACGCACGTGGGGACCGCGATGGTGCGCAACTGCTCAGCGGTGGCGCCAATCACCGGCAGGTCCGCGCCTTCTAAGAAGGAATCCCGCCACCGGGAGAAGACCTCGATGAACCGGCTTGTGGGCATGCGGCGCAGTCGCTCGCCATTCGCCGCATTGGCGACAATCCGCTCCGCGAAATAGGGCGTCTCGCAGACCGCGTCCATCCCGCCTGCACGGGCGATCTCGACGTACTGGCCGTAGTACTCGTGAGCCAGGCGTTTCGCCGCGAACGGACCGCCGGTCACGCACCAGAGCAACAGCCCCTGAACGGATCCGGGGTGCCGGAGCGCCAGGATCAGTGACAAGCGGCATCCCGACGATCTGCCGCCGATAAACGCGGGCAGGGCACCGAGCTGCCGGAGCAGATCGTGAAGATCGTCGGCCCACAGCTCGTATTCGGATTCTTCGCCCTCGATCGCCACGTCTGACGCGCCACAGTTTCGGCGGTCGTGGAGAAGCACGCGGACCCCGTGCTGCGCGAGCAGCTCTCCGACGCCACGCACACCGCTCATATCGCGGTGGCCCCCCGGCGACAGGGCAACCCAAGGGCCGCTCTCACCGAGGATCTCGTAATGGATGTGCACGCCACGCACGACCGCTACCGTCATGTCCTGCATACCTCCCTTTGCCCTGCGCCGATAGAGCATGTCGACCATGCCATTGAACTGCTCGACGCGGGAGCCTGTCTATTCGTGGCGCGCAGCTAGCCCCGGACGTCCCAGTCCCACGAGTTCCAGCACATCGCGTTGGAAGGCCACTGGGGAGGAACCCCAGACAGGCGATTGGCAGATGCGCCGGGGATGACCGCGTACCACAGCCCCAGAGTCACCACTTGGTCGGTCAGGATATGCACGATCCGTCCAATGACTTCGACGCGCTCGTTCACCGGAACCGTGCGAAAGTAGGTGACGATGAGGTCGTCCAGCTCGGGGTTCATGTACCGGCCCGAGTTGGTGGGCGAGGGCGCAACAAAGTTTTTGCTCGCCAGCGGAGCGGCCGCGCTGGTGAATCCGCGAAATCCGTACACGTCTGTCGGCCCGTTTTTGATCCAGACCGCCGGGAACGTTGACGTATAGGAGCGATCGTTGACGAGCTGAGGTGGGGTGGGGACGGGCCGCGCGGGAAGCCCGACACGTTGCCAATCGTCGGCGATGGCGGTGGCAGCCTTCCCCAGCACCGCCTGCGTGGAGCTGCGCACCTCCAAACTGATGGCTTGGCCGTCACTATCGCGGAAAGTCCCGTCGCCACTCCGCCGGTACCCGGCATCGAGCAGAATCTGTACGGCTTGAGCGGGGTCGTACGCGAAGCGGGGCAACGATGCCTCCAGCGATGCGTACTGCGGCTGGTTCGGATCCAGCAGGCTCAGCGGAACGGGAGACAATCCGCCGACGACGCTGTCCACGATGGCTTGCCGATCGATGGCCGTGGCCAGCGCCGTACGGAATCGCACGTCGCGCATCGCGGCCGGGGTGGGATCCAGGAATTGCGACACCATCTGGGACCAGGTCCCCGCCCCCAGATTGAACTCGACGGTGCCGTCTCGCCATTGGTCCCGCAGTTGGGTGCCGGCGTCGACCGTCCCCAGGTCCGGGGTCACGTCGACGGAGCCGGCCAGCAGGTTGGCCACCAAGGTGTTCGCGTCCGGAATCACTTGAACGTCAATGCGGTCGATCTTGGGCCGGCCCAGGGCGTAGCCGTCGTGGGCCCGCAGTCGCATGCCGACGCCAGGATCCCAGGATGCGAGCTTGAATGGACCGGTGCCCACGAACTCTTCGTTCCAGTAGGGGAGATCGAGAAACCCGTCGGCGTTGGTCGCCGCGGCATCGGCCAGGAGGTGGCGCGGCAGCGGCGTTGGATAGCCCAGATCGATTGAGAACAGGGCGTCGGCCCCGGCGAAGGGCTCCTTCCACGACACAACGAACGTCAGAGGATCTGGCGCTGAGGCATCGGAGATCGACGCGAAGGCGGGAGCGCCGAAGGCGGGCAATCCCCGGTCTCGGCCCACCTCGATCGAGAACACGAAGTCATCGGCGGTGACGGGGGCGCCATCATGCCACAGCGCACCGGGGCGAAGCGCGAAGGTCGTCACCATCGTCCCGTCCGGATTTACTTGCCACCGGCCATTTTCCACACTGGGGACCTCAGTCGTGAGGACGGGCTGGCGACCACCCATTCCGTCCCGGCTCGTCAAAGGAGAGGCGATCAGCGCCTGGACGTAGTTCCTTCCCACCGGGTTGGCGTTTGGGCGAATGTCAATGGGCTGCGAGACGCCGTAGACGATGCGCTTCTCCGGCGGGGCGCCAGGCGCAGGACCTTCACCGGCGCGAGAGGGCGGGCCGACCTGGGTGCAGCCGAGCAACGCTGTCGCCACGAGCAGCATGAGCAGGCGTACGCGAATCGACACGTTTTTCGCCTCACCGTTCCGGAATATTGCGCCTCCCGCTGCCAGCCACATTCGGGCGCCCGGTCTTTTGCTGCACCCGGGCCGTTCAGCGGATTGTCAGTCCGGCCAGTGTAGGGCGCACGCATCGGAAAGGTCCAACCGAACGTGTGCGGGGACCGCGAACCGTGCGCAGTGTGGATCTGCGAGGCTCAACGTCGATGGTGGGAATCGCGGCAAACCCGGTAACCAATGGCGTCTATGCGGCGGACGTCGACCACAACGTCGTCTTCGGCGTGACCGATCCCTGAAGCGCGTTGGACGGTCGCGCGCCTTGCTTTCAAGGGCCGATTGTCGTCCTCATCCGCGGTCTAAGACCGCGGCAAGGACTTCCAGATTCTGATGATCCCGCGGGCACGAGTCGGCTACAGGCCGTAGAGGGCGCGCGGGTTCGCGTCGATGATCTTCTCGATGGTCGCGGCTGGCAGTTGGCTCTTTTCCTTCAACACGGTGATCGCGTCCAACTCTGACGAAGGGTCGAAGTGGCCGTAGTCCGTGCCGATCACGATGCTGTGCTCGCCGGCATGCTTCAACACGAATGGGAGGTCGTCGTTGGTCTGGCACGTGACGTACACGCGGTAGGCCTCGAGGGGATGGTCGGGAACGGGGCGACCGGCCACCTCGTAGCGCTCACGCACGTCGGAGACCACCCAGGGCACCCAGTTCGCGCTGGCCTCGATGAAGCCCCACCGCAGCCGCGGAAAAATCTGTGGAAGCTCGCTCATGAGTACTTGCTGGCACGCCATGACGGTCGGCGCGCGAAAGCTGGAGAATCCGCCGCCGGGGGAGCGATTCGACTGGTACAGCGCGGTCATCGCCGGGTTGCCGTTGGCGATGTGCACCGCGATCGCCATGTCCAGCCGCTGCGCCTCATCGTAGATCGGGTGGAAGTACTCGTCGGTCAAGAGGCGGTCGCCCTCGACGGGACGCAAACAGACCGCCACTGCCCCGTTCTGGCGGGCAAAACGCATCTCCTCCAGAGCATCGCGCATGCTGAGCACAGGCGGCAGCATGGACCAGCGAAGCCGCCCCTTTCCCTGTTTCCAGATGTCCGCAAGCCAGCGGTTCCACGAGCGGCAGAGCGCGACGTCGGCGTCCGGTCGATCGGTTAGCTGCTCGATGCAGATCGTGTTGTGGAGCACCTGGATGTCGATCCCGAGCCGATCCATGTCCCTGATGCGCAGCTCGACGTCGTCCATCTCCCGCGCCGCCAGTGCCGTCACGACGTCGCGACCCGATCGCTCCGAGCGCCGCCGTAGCTCCTGCTCGCTCAGGGTCGGAAATCGGAATCCTCGGGGCTGGCCGTCGATCATCCACATCTCCCGCCCTGTTTCGTCCGTTGGGAGAGAGAGGACGGGTCGGAATCGACGGTCGTCGCCCTCCATGTAGCTCCACGTGCGCTCGGTTTCGATCACGTGGGCATCGGCGTCAATCACTTGCATTGTCATCCCACTCCTCTCTTCCGGTCGAGGCTGCCTCGCCGGGTCATCGGATCGTTGGCATCTTCGAAGTTACAGGGCGATGCCTGCGAGGAGGTCAACCTGGCTCGGATCGGGGTTGCACGGAAAAAGAATCAGCTCGTCGCAGCCCGCCTCCTGAAAAGCCGCGATCGCGGCGCGAATCTTCGCGTCGTCTACGAGGGCCGAGCTCGCGACGCGCTCCGCGTATGGACCGCCGAAAGCATAGTAATCTTTCAGATAGCGATCCGCGTGGGCGCGGGCATCCGTTCCGAGGGCAAAGTAGGCAAGCGCCGCCAGGCGGGGCGGACCATCCCGTCCGGCGCTCGACCAGGCGTCGCGAACCTTCTGCGCGCTTGCGGCGAATGCCTCTGGCCCGCCGCCGCCCGCGATCCAGCCGGTGCCGTACCGGGCGGCCCGCCGAATGGCGGCGTCCGACGTTCCGCCGACGAGGATCGGTGGCGGACCGACGCGGCCCAGGTCCGGCCCGATGGCGCCCGCGAACCCGCGCGCCTCGCCCTCCCAGATTCTCCGAATATCCTCCAGAAGCGCGTTGAACCGCCGGCCGCGCGTATGGAAATCGAGCGCGCTGGCGTCGAAATCGTCCTGACGCGCGCCCGCCGCGAGCCCGAGCACCAGGCGCCCTTCAGACAGGATCTGAAGCGAGGCGGCCTGCTTGGCGAAGAGCGCGCCGTTTGCCCGGAGGGGCGCCAGAAGAATCGCCGTGGTCAATCGGATCCGTTCGGTCACGGCTGCCGCCGCGGTAAGGGCGGAAAGCGGCTCGATGTTTGGATAGACGAGCCGATCGATGACGCCGAGGGTAGAGAACCCGCGTTGGTCCGCACCCCTGGCCCAGCCGAGAAGCTGTGCGCGATTCACGCCGGGGATTGCCGCGGGGAGTCCGATGCCGATCTCCACGTCACCCATCTCCATACCATTCGTTCTCAGGAGATCATAGATCGAAATGACGCATTCCGAAGCGGGTGGCGCGCTCTGTTACGCTGGTGATCATCCCGCAACGAGAGGAGTGGTCATGGCACCAGCACAGGAAGCCGACGAGCATCCGATGATTCAGCCGGGTCGGGGGCGCCTCACGGGAAAGACGGCGCTCGTCACCGGAGCAGATAGCGGCATCGGCCGTGCGACGGCGCGCGTATTTGCCCGGGAGGGCGCAAAGGTCGTCTGCATGGACATCTGGGAAACCGGCGCGCCGCGCGTCGACCGGCTCATCCATTCGGACGGTGGCGACGCGATCTTCGTGCAGGGGGATGTGACCAACCGCGAAGACTGGCAACGGGCGGTCGCGACGGCGCTGGACCGGTACGGCGGGTTGGACGTTCTGCACAGCAATGCCGGTGGCGCCGCGCGTGGGAAGATCCACGAGATCAGCGACGAGGCATGGGATCGGATCGTCCAGCTCAACCTGTACGGTCTCTACTATGGGGCCCGGGCGGTACTCCCCCACTTCCTCCGAGCGGGACGGGGCAACGTGGTGTTCACGGCCTCGACCCAAGGCATACTGGCTCGCGCGGAGAACGCCGCTTATTGCGCGACCAAGGCGGCGATTGTGAACCTCACCCGGGAGATGGCCATCGACTACGGGCCAACCGTGCGGGTGAACTGCGTATGCCCCGGTCCGATCGACACGCCCCGGTGGCGGGGGTGGCCACCCCAGCCAAACCCGATGGATGACGCGGCGCGCGAGGATGCCGCTTCCGCGGTAAGGGCGCTGCATCGACTCGGCAGACCGGAAGAGGTGGCGTACGCCGTGCTCTTTCTGGCGAGCGACGAGTCGTCGTACGTCACCGGGCATTCGCTCGTCATCGACGGTGGGCAGACGATCGACGTTCGGTGAGCGCGCCAGCCGCTTCCGACGCCCGGAAGCGCCAGCGCGACCGCGAACCGAAAGCCGTGAGATCCGATGGTCGGCGTCCGCACCATCACCGCCCCTGATCAACCAACCGTTTGAAGCGAGCGGCGTAAGACGTATCTTCGGGAGGTGCGGCGCCTCCTCGGAGGACCATCCGCTGCGTGGATATCGCCTCCAGCTCGCTCAGGACATACGACCGCCGAACGTACCGGCGGTCGACCGTGCCCGTTAGATCGAACCCGACCTCGTTCTGAGAAATCGTGCTGACTTCGATCTTGTCGCGGTCGAGCTCCTGACCAAGCGTTCGAAGCAATTCGGCGAGGCTCCCGCGACTGGGGCTCGCTTTTAGCAGTCCGCGGCGCATCGCCCGCGCCTGCTCCCGGAGCGCATCGAGGTCGCGCTCCCGAAAGATGCGTTCCTGAACGCTTCCCAGCGTGCGGTTCCACCGCACGGCCATGTATTCGCCCTGATTGTCGATCTGCACGCTCGCGGCGTTCAGGTCGTCCAAGAACCGTCCCAACGCCCGAAAAATGTCAGCGTATTCCCCGACTTGAGGCATGGGTCTGACCGTCCCCCTTTGTGACTGCGCAGCTTCAACGGGCGCCTCGTTGCAGACGGCGGGTTGCTGCACTCGCTGGTACCCTTCGCGGGAACCGTGACTTCGCGGTTCCACTGAGGTCAGTAAGTGGCGATTGTAATGCCGGTGTAAGGGCGCAGCAATCACGCGCCCGCCCTTGACCTCTACGCCCGTCTGGGGTGTGATGTATGGGGTGAATTCCCCTGGACCGTTTGCTCCGTCAGCCGGCGAGGGGCGGGAGGTGATCGTGCTGTCCCCGGAGGAGAATGAGCTGCTCACGCGGGTGGGGCCGGGCACGCCGTGCGGCGAGCTGTTCCGCCGATACTGGCTGCCTATTGCCCCGGTGAGCGACCGCAGTGATCGGACGCCGACCACGCACGTTCGCGTCCTGGGGGAGGACCTCGTCCTGTTCCGCGACGCCATCGGAAAGATCGGCCTGTTGGGCGATCACTGCTCGCACCGGGGCGCGTCGCTGCTCTACGGGCGAGTCGAGGAAAGAGGCATTGCGTGCGCCTACCACGGTTGGCTCTACGACGTCGACGGGAACTGCCTCGAAACCCCCGCCGAGCCCCACGATAGTCGCCTCCACCGCACCGTCAAGCACCCGGCCTACCCGGTACAGGAGCAATACGGGCTGTACTGGGCATATCTCGGGCCGCGCCCGGCGCCCGTCCTTCCGCGTTGGGACATTGCGGACTTTGGACCGGTCTTCCCCACCGGCGCGCAGCGCTTCGACTGTAACTGGCTCCAGGGAATGGAGAATCACATGGACCAAGCCCATGTGTTCATTCTCCATCAGGACAGCGCGCAGCGAGGCGTCGCCGGGATGAGTACCGCGCGCGGCCGCATCGATTCCCTCCAGACCCTCGAATACGCTGAGGAGCCATTCGGGATCAGGCGCCGGCAGCGGCACGCCAGCGGCTACGACGATGTGGATCTCATGATCTTCCCGAATGCTCAACGAACGTATAACCACATCGGGGTGCGCGTACCGATCGACGACCACCACATGGTTCGCTATAGCGTGTGGGTGGACGTTGGCGATGTTCCGGGCGCTGCCCGTCCGGGCCGGCATCCGGGCGACCTGAACGGGGGCGCTGAACTGCGCCGGGGCATCTGGCCGACGAAAAGCCCGGCGGACGCGGTGTACCCGGTCGCCACGTACCGGATGGACGGCGTGCAAGCGCAGGACCTGATGGCGCTCGAGACCCAGGGGGCGATCGCTGACCGGACCCAGGAGCGCCTGGCGACTTCGGACCGCGGAATCCTGCTCTACCGAGAGGTGCTCAAGCGGGAGATCGAGAAGGTGCGGCGAGGCGTAGATCCCGTTGGCGTGATCCGCGATCCGGATGTGCCGCCGATCAACACGTACTTCGGCCAGTGGCTCGCCATGGTCCAGCGCTTCCCGCCGCAGCCCCGCTAATGGGGCGGCCGGTCGCGGCCGCAGATGTCCAGTGCGGCCAACGCGTAGATCTTCGCCGCCTTGACGATGGTTTCGATGGCCAGCTCCTCGGTGCGGCCAATGCGTCGGCCTCGCGGTCCAATCTTGACGGCCGGCGCGCCTCGGATCGCACCCTCAATCATCGCCACTGGACCTTCCCCCCTACGATGGCCCCGCCGAGCGTGGCAGAGGGCGCTCGGCCGCTGGGCGGCGGTATCTCAACGACGATTATCGCGGCTTCGCGTGCTCCGCGGAGCGATCGGTCCGCGCCGCGGGAATGACGTTTCAGCGAGTTACCCTCAGCTGAATGTCCTAGGTCGTGGCGCCCCCGGAGGGTCGCGCGCATCGGTCACGGCCGCGTCAAACAAAACTCACATTGCCGTTACATAATCGCCGCAGATCTGCAAAAAGTGTTGACTGGTATCGTTGCCGATGCCTAGGCTGTAGCGACGCGGTCCGGTGCGCGTCGGCGAATGCGCCGCGAACCGGCAACCTCGAGCGCCCGACCGGACAGTCGTTTGGGCGCCGCATCGATGGCGGGCATGCACGATTGGCAAGCGATTGGGCTCGGCTACAAAATGACGATCCTCAGCACCCTCCTCACTGGCCTCGTCATGCCGCCAGCCACCGCGACGGCCATGGGCGTGCAAACGGGATTGGGTCCGACTGCTGTCACAGCACGGGTCGCGGGAACCGGCGGTGACGGACTCCTCGTGCGCGCCGGCCCGGGCCTCGACTTCGTCGCCGAAGCGCTCCTCCCGGAAGGAACCACCGTCCAGATCGTGCGCGGCCCCCGATTCGATGGCGACGGACGCGACTGGTACCTGGTCACCGGCTACGATCAGGCGGGCGCTCAAGGGTGGACGGCCGGTGAATTCCTCGATCCACCCGACATTCGAGCCTCGCGATCCGGTACGGTGCAGGCGGCAGGGGTTGGATCCCGCGCCTTCTCCGCCACCGTGACCGCATATTCCTGGCAGCAGCCCGGGAACGGAGCAAATGGGACCATCACGAAATCCGGGACGGTGGCTCACTGGGGGACGGTGGCCGTCGATCCACGTGTGATCCCCCTGGGATCGCACCTGCAGATCGAGGGGTTCGACACGCTCTTCGTCGCCGAAGACACGGGGGGCGCGGTCGTTGGCGACCGCGTTGAGATCTTCTTTCCCGACGAGGCATCCGCGTTTCGGTTCGGCGTGCATACGTTGGTCGTGACGGTGGTCGATCGGACGAGTCCGGCGGCGCCACCCCACCCGGGCCCCTGATGCAAACCCGCGATCGGGCTCGCCCCGACGGCCCCGCGAGTCGGGGTCGGCGATCGGTTCCGGTGATGGCACGGAGCCCAGGCGGTGGGCGCCGTCCCTACTCTGCCGCCAGCCGCGCGTAGTGGTTCCAAATGCCGCTTGGCTTCCGAGGGGTGGGCGCGACCTCGGGCTTCAGGTGCTCTTGCTCGCCCAGCCGACGCATATTCTGCGCGAATTCGACTCGCTGCTCGGGACGCAGCGCCGCGTGGTCCCGTCCGGCCGCGCAGAAGGCCAGATAGTTCATTCGGGCCTGCTCCTCCAAACACAGCATGTTCGTGATCGAGTCCTCCATGTCGGCGCCCACCGTAGCCGCCCCGTGGCCCTGGAGCAAGATCGCGTCTCGGGCGCCGAGAAGCTTTGCGACTTCGACACCGTCTTCCTCGCGAATGATCAACCTGGGACTGGGGAACAGAGGGAGCGGCTCGTTGAAGAGCTGCATGCCCTCGATGCACATCGGCGCGAGCTGCTCCTGGAGGACGCTCATGAGCACGGTGTAGCGAGGATGGACGTGGACGACGGAGTTAACGTCTGGCCGCTCCCGCAAGATGCACGAGTGCATCTTGACTTCGTTCGGAAGATTCAGCTCGCGCGGACCGCCGACCTTGAAGCCGTTCACGTCGACGACCACCATGTGCTCTTTCCGGGTCATCGAGAGCGCCGGCCCCAGCGCCTTGATGACAAATCGGTCCGGCTGGCCCGGTACTCGAAGGCTGACGTGTCCCCGTTCGATGGTGGCGGCATCCGCCAGGCCCATCTCGAATAGCATGCGGCTGGCGAGAGCAACCTCTTCGAGCACGTCGTCGAGACCGGACATGGCGCTTCTCCTTACGTATATCGAGGCTTGGCGTTCCCAGTGTAGGGCAGCCGCCCGGCATCGGGCCAACTCGATGACTCACGCCCTCGAGGGGACCGTCTGTTCCTCGGGAGGTCGCACGCGACGGAACGTCTGAAAGATGGCCAGGTCGTACAGGATCTTGAGCCCGCCAGCCAGCAGGAACGGTAGCCCGAGGACGGGAAGCGACAGCGTCGCGCCGGCGAACAGCGGTGCGAGGGCGGCCGCCGCGTTTCTGCTCACGGCGAGGATCCCGCCCGCGGCGGCGCGCTCGGATGGGTCGACGATCGCCATCGTGTACGACTGGCGGGTTGGCACGTCGAGCTGGGACAACAGGAAGCGAACGAGGAGCACGGCCACGGCCAGCTCCACCGTCGGCATGAGCGGCACGAAGAGGAGCAGCACGTTGGACGGCAGATGCGTGAACACCATCGTGTTGAGCAGGCCGAAGCGTCTGGCGAGTGGCGCAGCAGCGAGGAATGAGGCGCCCGCCAGGAGGTTCGTGCCGAAGAATATCGCCCCGATCGTCCCCGGCCCCGCGCCGAACCGGAGGCTGAACCAGACGGCGATAAGGCTCTGGACAACAAAGCCGCCGGCAAACGAGTCGAGGGCGAAGAGGGCAGCGAGCTTCGCGACAACGCCCCGAGAGCGCTGCAGGCCGAAGAGCCTTGACGTGGCGACTCGGGTGACTTCCTGAGCCTCGGCCATGGGGGAGAGGCGTGCGAATAGCGCCAGGAGCAGAACCCCGACGACGGCGTAGGCCAGGAATAGGAGACGAAATCCGTCTTGGACAGGAATGCCCACGATGCTCGGTGCGCCGGCAATGGCGGCGCCCATCGCGGTGGCGATGTAGTTGACGATGTTGTAGGCCGCGAACAGCTCCGTGCGACGGGCGGGCGCGCTGGTCTGGGGAAGGATCGCCTGCTCGATCGAGAGGAATGGCCCGACGTCCTTCCCCGAGGGACTCATCGAGCCCAGGATGGCGGCGGCGGTGAGCAGCGCCGGCTGGGATGTCCATGCGAACGCCGCGCCTGATATCGCCATGAGAACGGCGCCTGCCATGAGGACGAGGCGACGTCCCACGCGATCGGCGAAGGAGGTCAGCACAAGGGTCAGCGCGGCGCCGCCCGCCAGGACCGCCGTAACAATGGCGCCGACCGCCGCAACGTGAAGGCCCAGGCTGATCAGATAGAGGCCGAAGATGACCGACAGGAACCCATAGGCGAAGTTTCGCATCCAGCACGTCGCGAAGAGCAGCCATCCATCGGCCGAAAGGTCGCGCGCCCAGGTCATCGCCGAAGCCGCCCTCGCGGACTACTCCTTCATCTGCCACTCATAGACGTTCCAGTCGACCAACGTGTCAAACGCGTTGGGATCTGGCCCCGTCAATGCCGCGGAGTGGGCCGAGACGTTGAAGTTGAAGAACATCATGATGAACGGCACGTCGTCGCTGATGATCTTGGCCATCTGCGTCACCTGCTGGGCTCGCTCCGAGGGTTCGAGCGTGGTGCTGAAGGCGCTGTACAGCCGGTCGTATTCTGCGTTGGACCAGCCACCATAGTTCGATCCGCGCCAGCCGCGGTCGACGGTGCCGATCTGCGAGCTGACGAAGTTTTGCAGGTTCTTCGTGCCACCTTCCACCGCGGCGCTCGTTGCCGTGGAGTACACACCGGGGAATGTCGCTCGCACACGATAGTCCCGTAGCTGGGAAGAGGCCATGACGCTGACCTGCGAGTCAATGCCGACCCGGCGCCAGGTATCCGTGATGATGCTCATTTCACGTTGAGTCTGGTCGCCGGCCTCCTGAAGGAAGGGAATCGTGAGATGGTCCCCGGCGCTGCTGAGGAATCCATCCGGCCCCTTCGCGTAACCTTCCTCGCCGAAGAGCTGCGCAACGCGCGCAGGGTCGAAGGGGAATTTTGTGATCGCCCCGTCGACCTGTTTGAAGTATGGGTAGTACTGCGTGATCATGGTCTCGCTGGGCACGCCCTGGCCCTCGAATAGCCCCTGGTTCAGCGCGTCGCGATCCATGGCGGAGGCGAGCGCCTGGCGGCCCTTGACCGTCAGCAGCACGCGCGGATTGGCCAGGTCCGGACGGACCTGGATCTCCAGAAACCGCGGCTGCGCGGGCGTGAGGATCGGGGTTCCCCCGGTGGTTCCCCAGCGCTCTTTGAGCACTTTCGCCTGCTCATACCGGATAGTTCGATCCGTGGCCCATTGCACATCGCCAGAGAGCAAATTGGTGAGCGCCGTGTTTTCGTCAGGAACGAAGTGGATCACGATTCGGTCGATCTTCGGGCGCCCCAGGACGTGTCCGTCGAACGCGACGGCCTGAATCTCCGCGCCCGGCTCCCACCGGTCGAGCTTGTACGGGCCCAGTCCAATATATTGGCTGGCCCAGAACGGCTCGTTGGAAAAGGCCGCGGCGTCATCCTGCTCGAAGGCCGATTGAAGCAGATGCATCGGAAGGGCCTGGTACTCGCCGTTCATCGATGCCGCGTCCGGGTACGGCGTCTTCCAGCGGATGACGACGGTTCGGTCGTCCTGCGCGATGACCTCGTCCATCTGCGCGAACGGCGGCGATGAGCTCTGCCCGAGATCGGGCGTGGAATAGACCTTCCAGGCGAAGACGAAATCGTTGGCGGTTAGGGCCGTTCCGTCCTGCCAGGTGATGTTCGGTCGCAGGCGCCACGTCGTCTCCATCCGCCCGTCCGGCGAGACCTTCCAGCTATCGGTGTTGAGTTGGGGAAGCGCTTCCGCAAGATACGGATGCGAGCGCTCCTGACCATCGGTAATGTCGAGGGTGGCGTTGAACAAACGCTGAGCGAAGGCGATGCTGATGCCCGTCGCAACCACAGGCCTTGCGGCAAGGCTGGCGGGCTCCACCTTCATGATCGCCTGGAGGGTCGTGGGCTGGTGCGCCGCGGACTGCTGGCCGGCTCGAGAGGGCTCCCCGGAGCCGGCCTGCCGCGAGGCCGGTGAGGCGCAGCCGGCGAGCAGGACGACGGCGACCGCGAGGATTCCGAATCGCATGGCTGGTCGTCTCTTACGGATTTCGCGGGTTCCCCGCCCCAACGCTCTTGAGCGCCTTCGGCCGAGTCTATGACCCAGTCCGGACGGGCACAAGTCGACGGACTTGCGGAAGGTCTCGGTCCTTCACGCAGATGTAATGATCCGGCTCGCGGGCGGTGACGTGAGGCCTGGTGTCGCGACTGCCGAAGGAGGAGGAGATAATCCAGCATATCGGCGCCGCGACACGCGTCCTCGATCGATCCCGCCTCAGTTGGAACGTGACCCTCGCAGCCGGCCAGATGGCGGCTGTCGCGCTGCCGGCCACGGTTCTTGCAGCCCAGGAAGGGGCGATCCCGTGGAGCGGGGGAACCGGGTGCTTCGGAATGGACATCACTGACGTCAGGCTGCCTTGCCAATGGAACGTGTTTCACGATACCCGCAAGCTCGTTTGCCGCGCCAGGTCGCTACCTCCTCATTTGTCTGGTGCGGCCGCACTTTCAGAGCGGAATGTACGGCTGGACCGAGGTCGAATAGCGCCCGGGTAGTCAAGTCTGTTTGCGTAGACCGATGGAGTAGGATTGACCCTGTACGAGCGCGCGGGGCGTGCGCTGGGCCAATTCCGAGATCAGAGAGGAGGAGCGATGCTCACGGCGCGAGATATCCGAGGAGTAACCGCGATGGTGCCCACACCGTGTAAAGAAGGCGCTGGGGGCTGGGACGTCCCGGATTCGGTGGACCTCGACGAAGCCGCGCGGATGACCGAGATGCTGATCGGCGCCGGCGTCGGGAGCATCGCCGCCTGCGGGACGACCGGCGAGTGCGCCGCCCTCCTCTGGGAGGAGAAGCGCGATTTTGTCGACACCATCGTGCAAGTCGCGCGCCGGCGGGTTCCCGTTTTCGGCGGCGCCACGGCGCTTGGCACCAAAGAGATGTTGCGGCAAATGCGCGGATTCCGAGACCTGGGCGCCGATGGCTCCTTCGTCGGCCTCCCGCTGTGGCAGACACCGACGATGGAGAACTCGGTCCAGTTTTTTGCTGAGCTGAGCCAAGCGCTGCCCGACGTTCCGATCATGGTTTACGCCAACGCCATGTTCTTCAAGTCCAATTTCCCCACGGTGTTCTGGGAGGGGGTCGCGAAGAAGGCGCCCACTGTGATCACGACGAAGATCGCCTATGGAATCGAGCACCTGAAAGAAGACCTCGACGCCACCGGCGGGCGGATCAACTTCCAGCCGGGCCAGTCCAACGCGTACGCGGCCTACAAGATGGTGGGTAGCCGCGTGAGCGCCTTCTGGTCGACGACCATCGCGATGGGGCCCGAGCCGGTCGTCGCCCTCTCGGACGCGATGTTGAAGAACGATTCCGCGCGCGTCGAAGAGATCTGGGAGGATATCAGCTCCGTGCCGCCCGCGGTCCCTCGCGGAGAGTTCGTGACGGGTTTCCCGGAGTACAACGCGCAGGTCAACAAGTGGTTCACGAACGCCGCGGGGTACATCAAGGGAGGACCGATGCGGTCCCCGTATCGCGACCTGCCGGAGCACTGGAAGATGCAGGCGGAGCAGCATGCCGCCGCGTGGACCAAGCTGAGGCAGAAGTACGTACGCGCCGAGCGCGCGTAGCGGCACAGGGGTCCCGGACCGGGTGACGTTCGGCGTGCAGCGGTTTACACATCTGTTACGCTCCGCAACGGTATCGCATGTGACTCGTCGGCTACGATCCGAACAGGAAGCCGACTCTGTACCCTGGAACGCAGCCGTGTCCGATGAGCTGATCCTCGTCGTGGACGATGATCCGTTGTTCCGATCGAGCGTCGCCGCTGGCCTGGAGTTCTGGGGATTTCGCGTGAGCGTCGCCACTAACGGGCAAACCGCCCTGCTGGAGGTTGGGCGCGAGCTCCCGGCGCTGGTGCTTCTCGACATCAACATGCCCGTGCTCGACGGCCGCGGCTTTGCTCGTGAGATAGCGGACCGCGGCCTTGCAATACCCATCATCGTGGTGACGTCCGACGATAACGGCGAGGTGGCTGCGCGGGAGATCGGGGCGGCCGCGTGGATCAGCAAGCCCTTCGACCTGGGTCGGCTCTTCAGAAGCATCGAACGGGTGATGCGCTCGGCGTCGTGACGCGCCGGGCGGCCGGGTCGGGCGCGGGCTATCCGCAAGCGGCGAATTCCTGGAGGCTTTGGAGAACCTGCACGACGGAAAACGGCTTCGCCAGGGCCCGCTCGGCGCCAATTTCGGCCTCCTCGGCCGCGGTGAGCGCGGTCTCCGTCAGCACGACGATCGCCACGGGGAGCTGAGACGCGGCCCGATATGAGCGCAAGAGCGCTTTCGCGGCCGGTGGATCCGTGGGATGCGGGAGATCGAGCAACAACATATTCGGCGCCCATCGCGCCATGATCTCGAAGGCCTCGGGGCCCGACCGCGCTTCCCGGACGTCGCAGCCCTCGATCCGCGCCAGCGACGACAGCACGCGCCGCGTGTTATCGTGGTCGCCAACGGCGAGAACCCGTCCGTTCGCTGTGTACGCGCCGGGCGCTCTGGCGCTTTCCCCGTATCGCGCGATGAGGTAAGGTCGGTGTACTTCACCTCGCCACATACACGCCCTCCGGGAGCCAGCGGCCCAGCTCGGCGACACGCCAAGCTGGCCCTGATCTCCTTCAAGCGTGAACCCGTCGGGCAATTTCCACCGTAGCCGATCGTTGCCCGGCCGTTACGGTTCGCAGGCGTTCCGTTGCTGGGGCCCGCCGGGGAGCGTGCGGGACTCGATATGCGGCGTGCCGTGGGCGCCGACGCGAATCAGGCGCCCGTCGATGGCTGCGTGCCCCGTGGAGTCATGACGCCAAGCTGTTGCAGGAGGCCAAGGTGATCGAAGTTTGCCCAATGCTCGACCACCTTGCCACTCCGCACGCGACAGATGTTCATACCGCTCACCACGACGTGGCGGCCGGTGGGGGCCACGGCTCCGAAAGGTCCGGTGTGCGTGGCGTGTAACGTCCAGCGGCACGCCACCTTGTCACCCACGGCTATGCTGTCTTCGATTGTCATGATCGCGTCGGGAAACGCGGAGCGCACCGCGCGAAACCGCTGCTTGAAGCTCTCGTGGCCCGTGCCGCCTCCGAATAGGCTGTGATCCACGAGGCGCTCGTCGATCAACTCGTCCAGCAACGCGAGATTGCCGTGATTCAGGCACTCCTCGTAGACCCGCCGGACGAGGGCGGTGTTGGCCTCGCGGTCCCGCAAAAGGGCGACATCCTGTGGGGACGAGCCCGCGTTCGCCGATTCCCGCATGGCGGCATGCCTCCATCGAAGCTTCGCGCTGGACTTCGCGGGGTCCAGGTCGGGCGCCCCGCTTCACCAGCAACCATACACCGCCGTGTCAGGCAGACGTTGCGTCCAAGCGCGTTTCCTCGCCCTCGGCCGCAGCATCCCACCGCGTTGACCCGCCGGTGACGGAGCGCTACCTCGGCGTGACTCCTCAGGGACGCACAATGGAGCCAAGCAGCTCGGTACGTCAGCCAACAGAGGAGGAAGCCATGGCGGGCATCGATCTAACCGGTACGACGCACCACGTGCCGATCGAGGCAGAAGTGTTCACGCGCGATCACGACAATCTGGGGCATGTTGGGGAGGTGCGAGAAGACTGCTTCAAGGTGAGCGCCGCGATGCAGCCGGACTATTGGCTGCCCACGTCGTGCGTCTCCTCGGTGACGGGTGACGAGGTGTTCGTGATCTTCAACAAGGATCGGCTCGACGACTTCAAGATGTCGGAGCCGCGCGCGGCCTAGCTCGGCCAGATTGAACGGTCTCCCGACGAGCGCGATCTCGCCGGGGGATTGCGCGTCACCGTGCTGCTGATCCCGGAGGCGGAGGCTGGAGGTCCCTGGGGCCGTCAGCCTCCGCCGCGCGTCTTTCATCCTGGTTGCGGCATCAACGGTCATGAGCCGCTCCACAACGGCGGCGAGGCCTGTTCCTGGCGGGGGTGCTATTATTGCGCGGCGGCCATCGCGGCCGAGCTGCAATCCATAAAGGAGGCACCCAGTGGCAGGAGGAGTTGTCGTCCGGCGGCTTTCGGCTGTTGCCGCTGCGCTTGTGGTCGCGGGCGCCGTTGCCATCCCCGACGCAAGCGCGCAACGGACCCAGGGGGCAAGTGCTCACGTGGGTAATGGGCAGGTCACGACGTACGCGGAACTTCAGCCCGACGGCACCCCAACCGCCATCGGGATCGTGTTCGCAGCCAACGTGCTCGACGGACTCCCCAGCGCGCATACGGACCAGCACCATTGCTACGACCGAGACGGAGATGGCGTCGTGACGCGGCCCGACGAATGCGAGAGCACTCACGAGTTCGTCATTCCGCTTCCCGACTCGGTGGCAACACGCTCGGACATTCCGTTGAAGTGGGTGCTCTTCAACTGGAATCCCGTCGGGCACATTCCCCCGGGCGTCTACGACGTGCCACACTTCGACGTCCATTTCTACTTGGCCCCGATCGCCGACACGTTTGCGATCAATGTGGGCGCGTGCGGTGATGAGTTCGTCGATTGCACGAGTTTCGATACCGCCCGAATGCCGCTCCCCCGGAACTTCATGCCGCCCGACTACGCGAACGTCGATGCAGTCGCTCCCGCAATGGGCAATCACCTCATCGACCTGACCGGTTCGGAGTTCAACGGTCAGCCTTTCACGAACACGCTGATCTACGGAACCTATGGCGGGCACCTCACCTTTATCGAAGACATGGTGACGCTGGCATATCTGCGCGGTCAGCCGGATGGATGCACCGCAATCAAGACGCCGCCAGCCGTCGAAGTGGCCGGTTACTACCCGACGCAATACTGCGTCCGATACCATGGCGATTCGAGTCAGTACACCGTCTCTCTGGAAAGCTTCGTCCATCGGGAGGCCAGCCCGGCGCAGTTCGTTGCCCCGGACACGGGAGCAGCAGCGGCCGACTGAGGATGGTGGATCAGTCGGTAATGGACCGTCCAGGCGTCTTTGGCGATGCGATCACGGAGGCAAAAGCGGCCCGGGGAGTACGAAAGCGCGGTTCGGGCTGCGTCCAATGAGCAGCGCTCAGCGGCCTCCGCCGCTACTGGAGCTGCCACTCGTGCACGTTCCAGGTCGTGGCGACGTCCGGTACGACGACCTGGGGGCCCGTCAGCCCGGCGAGGTAGGCGACGCCGTCCGGTGAGAAGTAGTACGTGATGGCCGGTAGCTCGTCGCTCAGGATCTTCGCCATCTGCGTGATCTGCTGCACCCGCTCGGCGCGCGGCAGCGTCGATAGGAAGCTCTCCACCAGTCGATCGTAGTCCGTGTTCGACCAGCCGCTGTAGTTCCGCCCGGACCAGCGATTGTCCGCCGTTGGAATTGCCGCGGTCGAAAAGTTGGGGAGCGCTCGCTCGCCGGAGCCCGCGCCACCCGCGAAGAACGCCGGGAGCGTGGCCTGGTACTTGGTATCCTGGCCCTGGACCGGTGGAATCACACTTTCTTGGACGTCGAACCCAGCCGCGCGCAGCTGACCGCCCAGCAGCGGTAGCTCGACCTCTTGCTGGGCACCGGCCAGGACCCGGAGGTCTCCCACGAACCGCTCGCCGCCTCGGACGTAAATGCCATCCGCGCCCTTCGCATAACCGACCTCGCCCATCAGCTGCTCGCTCCGTCGCGGGTCGTATGGGTGCTTGGTGACGACGCGCTCAACATCCGGGTAGTAGCTCATGAGCGGCGAGATCAGTGTGTCGGTGATGGCGCCCTGGCCGTTCAGCACCGCGTCGTTCATCGCTTCGCGATCGAGGGCGTAGGCAATCGCTCCTCGCACCCGCACGTCCGTCAGCGATGGTGGGTTTGCATATTCGGGTCTCACCTGCACCTGGATCGAACGCCAGATGGACGGCCAGAGGATCGCGGTGCCGCCGCCCTGGCCCCACTGCTGCTGGAGGACCAAGGCCTGCTGGTAGCGGATCGAGCTTTCGATGGCAATCTGGATCGATCCGGACAGGAGGTTCGCGAGGACGGTGTTCGGATCGCTGATGAACAAGAGCCGTATCCGATCGATGTGCGGGCGACCGAGGGCGTGGCCGTCGAACGCTACGCCCTCAATCGACGTGCCCGGCTCCCAACCGTCGACGCGATAGGGCCCGAGTCCGACGTAGTCGCGAGTCCAGTGGGGTAGCGCCAGAAAGCTCTCCGCGCTCTGTGTTCGAAACGGCTGCTCCAGGAGGTGGCGCGGGAACGGCTGGAACTCATCGGCGAGCGTCCCCGCGTCCGGATAGAGCTGCCGCCAATGGATGACGACGGTCTGGGAATCCGGCGCGGTGACCTCCTGCATGAGGCCCTGGGGCTGGGAGCTGGCGGCGCCGAGCTCGGGGGTGGTGAGGAGCCGCCAAGCGAACACGAAGTCCTCCGCGGAGAGTGGCTGCCCGTCGTGCCAGGTAAGCCCTGGCCGAAGACGGTAGGTCGTCTCCATGCCGCCGTCCTGCAGCACGCGCCACGAATCGGTATTGAGCTGGGGAAGCTGCGCAGCGAGATAGGGATGCGGATCTCCGCGCTGGTCGAAGAGGGTGAGGTCCGCATTGAAGAGGCGGGGCGTCGAGAGGTACGTGAAGCGGTGCTGCCAGAAGGGCGCTGGCGAGAGGCTGGTGACCTCGACGCGGGTGGCCATGACCAGCGTGTGAGCAGCGATGGGCTGCGACTGGCTGGGTTCGACGTCGGCGCGCGACGATGGCGACGCGGCGGGCGGGGAACCGCATGCGGCCACGACGATCGCGCCCAGAATCAGCATCAGATTGGCCCGAGCGGACATCAGCTGCTCCCTTGGACAGTCTGCCGTACCCGCCCACTCTGGGATAACCGAGGCTGGATGTCAAGTTTTCGATGCTGCGCGCGAAGATCCCGCGCGGGACTCGGCCGAAGCGGCTCAGCGGTCTGCCCCAGCGGGTTACGCGCGCGATCATGTCCTCTCGCTCTCCGAAAATTCCCGTGGATTACGGTAATCGCGGGCGCCCGTGCTCGGGGCAGGGATGGGCGCCCCGGTCCCTGCGATCCCTGAGCGATAGAGCGGTGGCGGACGGTGACTGTACCGTCCGCCACCGCGGCCATCTCGCTACGACAGCTCACTTGCTGAAGCTTGCTTCGGGCCGACCAAGGTCTGGTTCGATCTGCTTGGCTAGAGGAGTCCGCTATTCGTCGGGGGTTGGCGGAGCAGCAGGGACCGAGCTGTGCGGGGATTCCAAAGAACCTGGCCCGGTCGACGTCGAATAGACGCGAACGGCGAGATGCGTCTGATCTTGACCCGGCAGACGGATGAGCAAGAGCATGCCGAGCATATCGTCGTCGCTCGGGACGCGCCACGTGCTCCAGGCCACGCCTTCCGTCGCGCCCTTCTCGATCTGCTCCCAGCCAGCGGCGGCGAGCTGGGGCGCAAAGATGTCGAAGAGTTCGCCCAGAGTCCGGCTCGTCGTGGCGCGCGCCTCCGAAGCGGTGCTCCCCAGTCCGCCGTACGAGCCGCCGACGCTCTGAAGGACTACATCGTCCGGAGCGGTGAGGGTTGGGAGGCTTGGCGCGGAAGCAGGGCCATACGACCCTCCGTACGGACTGAAGGCCCGAGCCGAGCCGGGAAGCGTCGGCGTCCAGCAAGGTGGCCCGTAGCCCGAGGTCGACACGCGAACGTCGGAGAAGCCGGGCGCGCCCGGGGTAACCGATACCGTCAGGGAAGGCCCGATGGAGTTTGGATCCTCAGCGGGTCCCGTGGTCTGGCAGAACGTCGCCGAGCGCGGCGTCCTGGTTTGCTGGAATCCGCCCGTCGACGTATACGCGATCGGCGCCGGCGTCCATCCGAGGTCAAGGACGGCCTGGGTGAAGATCTGCTCGGCTGAATCTGGTGTACCCGGAACGTCATAGACGATGGAGACCGTTTCCCGCGAGGTGGTTGTTCCGCCCGGTCCGACCTGCTGCGCCGGTCGAACCATGCTGCCGATCAGGCGGCCACCGGGCGGTGTGGGGAGGGCGAGGGATGGGTCATCGGGCAGGCGACCCGGAAGGAGCTGCACGCGCTCCTGAGCGGTCGTCGTGGCCGACCCGTACGCGTACTGCTGGTCCAAGAGGCGCACGGCCAGCTCGCGGAGGAGCGTTGGATCATCCTGGGCCCGTACGGGGCCCGGACCGATAAGGAAAACAGCGAGGGAAACAATGGCGGCGCCGGTAGAAACGACGGCCACCCAACAAGATCGCGCGCGGTGCTTCGCGCCCATGATACTCCTCCATCGTCCGTTCATTGCTAGTCCAGCGCGACGATTGTGCCATCCTCCCGCACGTCGATGCGCTTGCCACTGAACTCCATCGGGGCCGTGGCGGCGATGACGAACCGATCGCCGACGACATCGACGTTGCGCATGCGCGCCCGCGCCTCCGCGGGCGCGTCCTCGGTCGCGATGCCTGTGATGCCGGGCGGGTTCGGCCCTATCGCCACGGCGCAGATGTTGTAATCTCGCTCTTCGAGGGCGATGTGGTGCGTAAATTGCGCGATGGCTGTCTTCGAGACCTGATAGGGGGACCCACCGACCGCGTTGGAGCCGCCCATCATGTTGATGATGTGCCCCGACCGCTGCGCCTCCATGTGCGGCAGCACGTATCGTGTGCAGTTGAAGCACCCACCGAGATTGGTCCGAATCACCTTGTCCCAGAAGGCTGGGTCCAGCTCCGCGATTCGCGGCCACACGCCCGTTCCCCACTGGAAGTGGGTCACAATGGCCGCGTTATTGTCCAGAACGTCGATGCGTCCGTACTTGTCCATGACGGTGTCGACCAGGTTGCGCACGGAATCGACGTTCGTGACGTCGGCTGGGATCGCCAGGTATTCGGCCTCCGCCTCCTCGAGGTCTTTCGATACGTTGTCGAGCGGCTTGATGTCGGAGACGACGACCTTCGCCCGCTGCCGGGCAAACGTCTTGGCGACGTAGCGTCCGATGCCGCCGCCGGACCCCGTGATGATGACGACTTTACCCTCGTGCATGCTTCTCTCCCCCCTGCCATCGCCGGCCTGACGGGCTGCCGTCAATGGCGAGTCCGATATTACCGCGGGTGTCTGGACAGCCGCTCGCCCAGGTCCTATGCTAAACACGACCCGACGACGGGGCGGTATGTCCATGGTTATGCTCACGGGAGGACGCGCGAACGGTGGGCGCGCACATGAGGAGGAGAACGGGACTATGACCAGCCAGCGTTTGATGTACCTTGGTACCGCGGATGGCGTGCTGGAGCTCCGAGAAGCGGACGGTCGTTGGGAGCACGAGCGAACCCTCCTGCCGGGTAAGCACGTGCAGGCCTTTGTCGCCCCCGAGGGCACCTCACTCATGTACGCGAAGCTCCGGGACGGCATCTATACCTCCAGCGACCGCGGCGCTTCTTGGGACCATGCGTTCGCCGGGTCGGTCTACTACCTGCACGTCGACCCATCGAACCCGTCCACCGTGTACGCGGGCATGGAGCCCGTCGCGCTCTTCCGATCGCAGGACTGCGGCGATAGCTGGGTGGAGCTGACCTCGCTGCGACGCCAGCCGGATGCCGCCCGCGACAAGTGGTGGTTCCCCCAGTATCCCTACGATGGGCACGTGAAATCGATGCACATCGAGCCCCACGATTCCCGCAGGATCTACGTGGCCATCGAACATGGCGGCTTTCTCCGAAGCGACGACTTCGGGGTGAGCTGGGAGGACATCACCGACGGCATCGAGTACATCGACTGCCACATCGTGCACAGCCACCCGACCCGCGAGAACGTCGTCTTCGGTGGGACCGCCCGAGCCCTGTATCGGAGCGAGGACTACGGTCGCGACTGGGTCCAGGTCGAGTCGGGGATCACCCGCGACGACGTCGTGGCCTTCGCCGTGCTGGGCGGAGAGCGCCCTGCCCTGTTCCTCACCGCGACCAAGGGGAGCCCACCGTCGTGGCTTCGGCCGACCGGCGCGGAGTCGGGGGTCTTTCGCAGTCTGGACGATGGCGTGAGCTGGCACCAGCTCGAGGGCGGGCTGCCCGAGATGATCGTACGGCCAACCAACGGGATGTGCGCCGATCCCGTCGACGGCGACCGGGTGTATTTCAGTGCGAGCGAGTTCATGGGGAACTACGCCGTCGCGGGCGGCGCGGTCAAGGGGGGCGAGATTTGGATGAGCCCGGACCGCGGCGACTCGTGGTCATGCGTACATCAGGAGCCGAAGCCCATCCAGCTTCTCGCCGTCACGCGGAACTAGGAGGCTGCCATGACCGCCGCAGCTCATCACGCCCGCTCCTGGCGGCCGGCAGGTGACGGCCAGCTTTGCTGGCTACGGGTGGGAGGGACACTCCCGACGCACCCGACGCCCTTGGAGCTGACCGGCGCGGTTCACGCGTTCACGTACGGGCTCACGCACGCGCTGGAAAGTCTGTACTTTCCCCTGTATGAGATCCGCGAACGGTCCGTCGAAGGTCAGCTCTACCTAGCCGTGGTTCCTTCTGGTCTGGCCGACCGCGACATTGAGGCACGAATTCGCAACGTGAACGACCGGACCATTCGATTCCGCGACGTCCTCGGGACGTGGCGCGACGATGTCCGGCCGCAGGTACAGGAGGACCTCGAACGGATGGCGGCGTTCCCCCCGACGGGAGTGAGCGGCGAGGAGCTGCACGAGGCGTGGTTTCGGCTGCGGAGGATCCGCGCGAATCAGTGGTTCGCCCCGGTCCGCGCCGTCGTTTGTCCAACGGCGCTGCTCCAGGGCGGCGTGGGGCAGGGACGGCTTGACGAGGCGCTTCACGCGATCGATGAGTTTCGGGACCTCGTCATCCGGAAGGGCGCGAAGGCGTTCGATGATGCCATCGCGCGGGTGGGCCAGCATCTTGCCCGCGTGGGCTGCATCGACGCCCCGGACGACGTACGCTGGCTCGAATTCGACGAAGTCTCCCAGGCGCTGGAAGCGGGAGGCGGCCGGCGCCAGGATGATGTCGCGCGGCGAAAGGCCGAAGCTCGCTCGAGCGCGGCCAAGCAGGGGCCCGACATCGTCGGCGCGCCGTTGATTCGGGACGATCGCCGGCTCTTCCTGTTGCCACAGATCTTCGCCCTTCTCGGGGTGACGTCGCCGCTATAGGCCAACGGGGTCGGACGGCGCCTGATCTCTGGCGTCGGCGCATGCGCTCGCCAGTTCTGATGACGAACGGGCCGTGCCCCTGCGTCCCACCCCGCGGGCGAAGCGCCCACCACCCCTCCGGACGGGGCAGCGCGAGGGGATTTCGGTCCATAGTGCTTCCGGAATCTCCCGGGGGTGCTGATCATGAAGTGGCTGGTCGTTCTCATTCTCATGAGTTTCTGGCTTTCCTCCTCCTGTGCTCCGCAGAGCGGAGCACGGGAGGGCGCAAACGCAGAGCCGGGCACGCAACGACGGGCGCGAACGCTCGTGTTGGCCGCGCGGTCTGAGATGCCGAGTCTGGCTGCCAAGCCGATCCAATCGCTCGGTCTCACCAGTGGAAGCCAGACAAGGCTCTTCAACGCGGGACTGGTGCTCCCCGATGACCGGGGGCTCGCCCAGCCATATCTGGCGGACACGCTGCCGCTGCTGGGCACGGACTCGTGGCAGGTATTCGCGGATGGCCGTATGGAAACCACCTACCATCTTCGATCGGGATTGACCTGGCACGATGGGCATCCCCTTACCGCAAGCGATTTCGTGTTTTCCTGGCATGTGTATGCCGTTCCTCAGCTTGGACAGGCCACCTCACCGCCAGTCGGTCTGATGGAGGAGGTCCTCGCGCCCGACGATCGAACGGTGCTCATCCGGTGGAAGCGGCTCTATCCGGACGCCGGCGCGCTGGAGGCGGCGGGTGGCGGTGGCACGTCCCCATCGTTTCCGGCGCTCCCCCGCCACATTCTGGAGCCCGCTTTCGCCCAGGCCAATTGGGACCAGTTTGCCGCGCTCCCCTACTGGTCCACGGAGTTCATCGGGCTTGGTCCCTATCGACTAGATCGGTGGGAGCCGGGAACGTTCCTGGAGGGCGTTGCATTCGACGGGCATGCCCTAGGCCGCCCGAACATCGAGCGTATTCGCGTTACCTGGGTGCCCGACTTCAACACCACGCTCGCCAACCTGCTGGCGGGAGAGGCGCACATGACCATCGACGACTCGATTCGGTTCCAGCAAGGTCTCATATTGCGCCAGCGGTGGTCGCCGCTCAACGCCGGCTCCGTGCTCGTCTACCCGGGCCTCTGGCGATGGACGCAGATTCAGCAGCGCGCCGAGTACGCTGATCCGCGCGAGCTGCGCGACCCAAACGTGCGGCGCGCGTTGGCCTACGCAGTGGACAAGGAGACCCTCAACGCAGCCCTGTTCGAGGGCGAGGGAATCATGACGGAGAATCCCGTCCCACCCACCGCGGACTACTTCGCTGACGTGGATAGGGCGGCCACGAAATACCCGTTTGACGTTCGGCGGAGCGAGCAGCTCATGAGTGAAGCCGGGTTCCGAAAGGCGGCCAACGGGGTGTTCGTCGGGCCGCGCGGCGCGGCGTTCGAGACCGAGCTGGCGGTCTTGCAGTCGCCACAAAACGAGACGGAGATGTCCATCATGGCGTCGACCTGGCGCCAAGCTGGATTCCGAATTGAGGAGGTGGTGTGGCCGGCCGTGCAGGCCCGCGACGGCCAGCTCCGCAACACAAACTCTGGGCTTTCGACCACGAGCGGGCCAGCTGGCGAGGCGACGCTCGCCGACCACGCCAGCAGTGAGATTCCGCGACCAGACAATCGGTGGAGCGGGTCCAACCGCGGAGGCTGGGTGAACCCAGAATTCGACGGGCTCGTCGACCGGTTAAACTCGACCCTCGACCGAGCCGACCGTGTAGGATTGTTGTCTGACATGGCGCGCATCTTCAGCGAGGACGCGGCAGTGATCTCCCTGTACTTCAATCCAACGACAACCGCTGTTGCCGCCGGCCTGACGGGCCCGCAGCCTGTCGTACCGACGAGCGACGTCGCCTGGAACGTCCATCTGTGGACGTTCCATTGACACGGGGCGAGACGCCGGGTCAGGTATGACGAGCGCATGAGTGGCGCGGCCCAGCCGGTATCTTCGGTCGAGTTCGTGCGCCGACTCACCCAGGAGATCGCGACGTCACCGAATCTGCGCGTGCACCACCCGTTCGTCCGGGCTGTCAGCGCCGGTACGGCGAGCCGCGACCACATCCGCGCCTGGGCCCTGCAGGATTACCAGTTTCGCCGGGCGGTGCCGCGCATCGCCATGCTGCGGTACCTCGCGTGCAGCGACCCCGTGTTTCAGCCGCGCCTCTTCGAGGTGGTCGAAGAGGAGACCCGCGGTCTCCTGCCCGGAAGCGCGGGTCATCCGGACATGTTTCTCGAGTTCGCGGATTGCTTCGGGATTCGCCGAGATGAGTTCGATACGGTGCCGATGGCCCCAGCGACCGCGGCGCACCTGTACTTCGCCGAGCTTATCGTGCACACGCTCCCGTGGTTCGTGGTTCTGGCTGCGCAGCTCGGCGCCGAGGCAACATTTCCGCCGGCAGCGGCCGCACTGGGACGCGGCTTTGTCGAGCACTACGGAGTACCGCCCGAGAAGGCGAGGTTCTTCACAGTCCACGTGGAAGCGGACGAGGACCATGGCACGCTCGCGAAGGATGTCGCCCTGGCGTACATCTCCACGCCGGCTCTGCAGGACCTGACCCGGAGGACGACGCTCCGACGCCTCGAGCTGCTCTACGACGTCTGGACCGTCAAAGAGTGAGCCAGCCGGGCCCCTGATCCCGGCACCTGTGGTTGGAGACTAACCACCCACCTCCCATTGGTGGATGTTCCACGTGATTCGACCCGTGGTGTGCATGCTCGTCGTGCCGACGTTCTTGACGGAATTGAGGTACGCGTAGGGGTTCGCGTTTGGGGTGAGGGTGAGGATCGGGAGATCCTCACTCAAGATCCTGGCGAGCCGCGCCCGTTGCTCGTTGCGTTGATCGGGATCGAGGGTGACGCTGATGGCGTCGGCCAGGCGGTCGTACTCGGAATTGACATAGCCCGTCCGATTCTCCCCGCGCCAATGGTTCTCCGCGCTGGTGATCTCCGACGCTCGGTTGAGGGCGATCTGCTGGTTCTCCTCGCCGCCCGAGGTGTTGATCGATACCGACCGGAACGTGCTGCGGACCTGTGAATCCCGAGCGTCAGTACTCGAGAGCGCCTGCTCTTGCACGCTAATCCCGGCTTTGCGCCATCCGTCCGCGAGGATTGGCAGCTCGGGCCGGTTGCTTGGCGCCTGTAAGGTCAGCTGCAACCGGCCTTCGGGCCCAACGTACGCCCCGTCGGCGTTTCTGGTGAGTCCCGCTTCGTTCAGGAGGCGGTCCGTGAGGGCGACGTCGTACGGATATTTCATGATCGCCTTCTCAATAGTCGGGTAGTAGGGGGTTGTCGGATCGAAGATCGAGTCCTGAACCTTCAGCTCTCCAGCCCAGATCGTGTCGGAGAGCGTCTGGCGATCGACGGCGTGGGCGAGCGCGCGACGGACGCGGACGTCCAGGATGGCCGGAGGATCTGCATAGTCGGGCCGCATCTGAAACTGGGCCGCCGTCAGCGAGCTGATGCTGAGGCCGGTCACACCATCGCGCGTTGGGGCCCACTGGTTCTTCAGCCGCATGAGGTGATCGACCCCGATTGAGTTGAGGGCCATCTGGGTTGTGCC
>DASRDP010000050.1 GCA_035652535.1 Chloroflexota bacterium | reverse complement strand
CGTTTCCGGCCGGTGCCTCGAACAGCCCGGGGAGCCAGCCGGCAGCACCTTCCACGAGCGCATCCGTCACACCGCGTACCCATGCGTCGAGAAGAACGGGATCATCTTCGCCTACCTCGGCCCCGGCGAGCCGCCGCTGCTCCCCAACTACCCACCGCTCCAGGTCGACGCCGATCACGTGGTGGCGCAGAAGCTGTACAGCGAGTGCAACTACCTCCAGGGCAACGAGGGGAACATCGACCTGCTCCACACCTCGTTCCTGCACTACATTCGCCGCGATCTCAGCCGCCTGACGCCGGAGCAGCGTCAGGCGGCGGTCGAGCGCTATGGCGAGCCGGAGTCGCTGTCGGGTCGCGGCCCATCGCCGGGCCAGGAATCGTGCGAGGGCCAGCTCCTCCCCTTTGGGCTACGCATCTGCAAGATGCGCAAGGCGGGCGGGGATACGTACGTGCGTCTCGCGACATTTCTGCTGCCGAGTCTCACCGTCATTCCGGGCGGCAGCATCAACTGGCACGTCCCGATCGACGACACCCACCACTGGAAGTACACGATTCGATTCGACCGCGAGCGAGCGATCGCCGCCGAAGGGAGCCGCGTCGATTGGGCGCCGCCGCCCACGTATCATCCGGAGCCCAACCGCGCAAACCGCTATCTGCAGGACCGCGAGCTCATGACGACCTGGAGCTTCTCCGGCATCCCGCAGAAGTACTTCGCGGCGCAGGACCTCTGCGCGACCGAAACGGCCGGCCCGATTCAGGACCGGACTCACGAGCACCTCGCGCCCAACGACGCGGCGATCGCCGCGTCCCGGACGCTTCTCCGCCACGCCATCAGGTGCGTGCAGGAGGGCAAGGACCCGCCCCACGTCGTCCGCGATCCAGACCTCAACGACTTCCCGGAGATCGTCGGGACCTACGGCATGCTGCCGACCGGCTGCAGTTGGAGGGAATTCTGTGATCAGCTCGCGTCGGAGGGCAGAGGGTGGCAGACGCTCACCGTGGCGGCGCAGATGTAACCTGATAGCGGGTCGTGAAAAATGGCGGAGCCATTCTTCAGACTCTGCTGAACGGAAGGAGGGCGATCATGGGACGAATCGTTGCCGGACTGGCTTCCTCACACGCGTTCGCGCTGCTGGAGCCGGATGACTGGGATGCGCGCCGGCAGGTAACCCGCAGCCACTACAAGCGGCGCTATGGGGTCGAGCCGCCCGAGCGACCCGAGATCGCGGGGGAAACGCTCGAGGGCAACCGCCAGCGCTTTCAGCGGTATGCCGCCGCGCTCAGCCACCTGCGGGACCAGCTCCACCGCCAGCGGCCAGACGTGCTCGTGCTGATCGGAGACGATCAGGACGAGAACTTTCGCGAGGAGAACCTGCCGCAGTTCGCGATTTACACCGGCGACGACGTGCTCGCGGAGGGCCGTGACGAGCGAACGGCACAGGTCACCGGCGGGCACGCCGGCCCGCCGACCGAGACGCGCTATCGTTGTGACGCGGCCCTGAGCCGCGCGATCCACGAGGGCATGGTCGAGGATGGCTTCGACCTGGCGTCGTCCCTGCGCCTCGCGGACGATCGTCTTCGCTCGCACGCGCACGTGCAGATCCTCCGCATGCTGGATCCCACCGCGCAAATCCCCATCGTCCCGATCTTCGTCAACGCCATTCACGTCCCGGCGCCCACGCCCGCGCGGTGCTACCAGTTCGGCGCGGGGCTCCGCCGGGTGATCGAGCGGCAGCCGGACACAAAGCGCGTCGCGCTGTTCGCCTCGGGTGGTCTGTCCCACTACACGGCCGGCTTTCCGTGGCCGCACTACGATGGTCAGGCGACCCTCGGCTGGATTCACGTCGACTTCGACCGGATGGCCGTCGGCCACATGGCCGAAGGACGGGGGTCCGAGCTGCGCAAGCTCACGTCAAAGGATCTGCTGGACAGTGGGAACATCGAGATGCGGCAGTGGATCGTCCTGATGGGCGCCCTCGGCGACGTGCCGCCCACCGAGCTTGTCTACGAGCCCTTCTTCCGCGGCATCATGGGCATGGCCGCCGGATGCTGGGATCTTGAGAACAGCACCGTCGCCACTGGCGCGGCCAGGTAGCCGCCACCCAGCCCGTCATTGGAGGTTTACCCGTGCACGTACTGACAATGGATGGACGTCGTCAGGACACCGTCTCTCCGTATGCGCGATGGCAGGAGGCGGAAGGCATTCCGATCTACCGAGGCTCGTATGTCGAGGACCTTCACACGGTCGCCGTCGCGTCGTGGCCTCGGCTGGGGCAGAAGGGCGCCTTCGTGAACCTAGCCGAGCAGGAGCACGACGATGGGTGGGTGGTCGAGATCGCGCCCAGCGGCCAGACGGCCGTGCAGCATCACCTCTTTGAGGCGCTCATCTACGTCCTCGACGGGCAGGGGGCCACGACGCTCTGGCAGGGGAACTCCGACAAGAAGCAGACGGTCGAGTGGCAGCGCGGGTCGGTGTTCGCACCGCCCCTCAACTGCTATTACCAGCACTTCAACCTGGACGGTCAGATGCCTGCGCGCCTGTTCATGGTGACGCACGCGCCGACGATGATCAATCTCGCGGGCGGGATGCTCAACAGCGTCGATTTCGTCTTCAACAACCCCTACGTTTTCACCGACCGATACGCCGTGGAGGACGACTTCTTCACCGCGCCCGGACACCGGATCGCGCCGCGAATCGAGTGGAAGACGAACTACATCGCCGACGTCCGGACCTTCAAGCTCGATGAGAAGCCCGAGCGCGGCGAGGGCAGCTCGAACATGCACATCCACCTGGGCAACAATTCGAAGCTCATGTCGCACATCAGCGAATGGCCTGTCGGCACTTACCTCAAGGGCCACCGCCACGGCGTTGGCGCACACGTGGTGATCCTGGACGGCGAGGGGTACTCGTTGCTCTGGTTCGAGGGCGAGCCGCGCACGAAGGTGCCGTGGAGGGACGGCAGCGTGCTCTCGCCGAAGGAATGGGAATACCACCAGCACTTCAATCCCGGTCCCTCCCGCGTTCGGTACCTTGCCTTCCGATTTGGCGGCTTTTATGCTGGTCGCCCAAGCGGGGGATTCCCTGACCAGATCGAGCCCGCTGAAGAGGACCCGGCCATCTATGATGAGTTCGAGCAGGAGTGCGCGCGGAACGGGGTACAGCCGCTCTACCCGCGGCCGAAGTATCCGGCGACGTCATCGTGAGGAGGGCGGCGACGACGAAGGACCGGTCGAAGCGGTATGCATGAGTCGCGCGGAGATCCCTCGCCTTCGGCTCGGGATGACCGATCGTCGGTGCGC
>DASRDP010000049.1 GCA_035652535.1 Chloroflexota bacterium | reverse complement strand
CCGCCCTCGTCGGGGAGGCTGAGCTGGTCCACGAGCGTGCCGTCGGCGCGGATGTGGTCGATGAATCCGACTTTGCCGCCGATCAGGATGTCCCCGGGTAGGATGGTCACGGCACGCTCTCCCAGATGAGGACCCAGTCCGTCGTGACGTCCATTGCACGTGCAGATCGTGGATGCCGGACATGCGAAGCGCGTCACGGCAGCGGCGGCAGCGGCGGCAGCGGGGCCGACCAGATACCATCGCCGTTAGTCGCCACCACGACGCGATCCCCGCTTGCGATGAAATCATGAGGGAACACGGTGACGGAGGCGGGGGGGCCGCGCAGGGACGCCCAGGTTGCCCCCCCGTCGGCGCTCCAGAAGAGCTCGCGGTCGCCGAGAGCGAGCAGTGTTTGGTGGGAGGGGTCGCGCTCGTCGAACCGCAAACCCTTGATCGGAAACTCGCTGTTCACATGGTCCCAGGAAACCCCGCCGTCGCGGGAGCGCCACAGGCCCTGGACCGCTGGGTCGTCGGGAGAATATCCGTTGTAGCCCCCGACGTAGAGCACGCTGGGATCGGACGGGTTCAGCGCTATGTAGGGGATCAGGTAGGCGTTGGAACCGAGGCTGACGCTGAGCAACAGGCTCCAATTCGTCCCGCCCCACTTACTCCTGAGCACGCCGCACGCGCCCGCGAGATAGACGGTGCTGGGGGCCGCCGCGTCAGCTGCGAGAGACGTGGCATCGCAGAGCAGCTGGCGGTCGATGAGGTCCCACGTCACCCCGCCATCAGTGCTCCGCGCGAACCCGGTGAGCCCGCCCACGGTGTACAGGGTGGGAGGTTCGGTCGGCACGACTGCCAGTGCGCGGTCGCCCGGCGGTCCGCTCACGGTCTCCCAGGCGGAGCCGCCGTCCCGGCTGATATGGATGCTGTGCGAGTCGGAGACATACACGACCCCGCTGTCGTCCACGGCTAGCCCGCCGGCGAAGATGCTGCCCACGTTCCCCTGGCTGATGTTCTCCCACTGGCCCCCGTCGTCGCTGCGAAATAGGTTCATGTTCGTATTTCGGCCCTTGCCACCAAAGAGGCCCCCATAAGCGTAGAGGCGGCCGGGCCGCGTCGGGTCGGCGGCCAGGTGGTAGACGAAATGGTCTGGGAGGCCCTCGCGGGTCCACTGGGTCTGCAGGCTGGCCGGCGCGGCTCGGCTGGCCTGGGCGCTCGCCGCCGGAGCGGCTGCGGGTGGGGCGAGAAGGAGAAGTGCCGCGAGAAACGCCCCGCCGAGCCCAGCTTCGGCGTTCCAAGAACGATCTTCCTCAGCAGCGCGAGCCCGGATTCGAAGCCGGCCGAGGCGTGCCCGAAGCCGCATTAAGCGGGCGAGCGCTCGCGGAGGGTTGCCTCGGCTAGGCCGGCGGCCAATCCCGCTTGGGACTACGGGAGCCGTCCCAACAACGCGCGTCTCAGGTCCCACAGTCGTTCTCAGCCAGAGGAGGCGCCGCGGCCGCGTCGCGGGACCGGACTGCGCCCTCGAACGGCACATAGAGAGTGGAGCTGTTCATGATCGAGAATCCTCCCGGGGGCTGGGTGTAGTAGATCAGCGCCCAGCGGCCATCCTGATCGTGCTCAGGGTGAGAAAATAGGAACATCTTCGCCGGCGGCAGATTGCACCGCGCGAGAGCGAAGAACAAGGCCGAAAGGCTGCCCGGAGCGGCGCACTCGTCCTCCACTGTGGCTCCCCACTCGCCAACAATGACCTCGGCGGGATCGTTCCAGAACGCTTGCAGGTCGTCGATCATCTGGAAAAGGCTGTTCGCGAAATCAATCGTCCTCAGCCGGTGAACGTGGACGTTCACACCGCTCCAAGGCCATGGATTGTTGGGCCCCTTCGGCCCGCTGACTGCTGTGTACACGTCGTTCATGAAGGATTGGCACTCCGCCACCGGGTCGGGATGCTCGGCACCCTCCACGGCCAGGTCGATCCCGCCCCAATAGAGGTTGAAGAGCCCCGCCCCGATCGAGGCGTTCAGCTTGTTCCAGCACTGGTACAGCAGGGCGCCAAAGTTCTCCGGAAGGAGGAGTGTTGGGTCATTGTTAGGCTCGTTCCAGACGATGAAGCCGCTGACCTGGCTGCTCCCCGCGTGAAGAGCGCCCGCGATGCTCGTGGCCAGGTCGGAGAACTCGGTGATGTACGCGTTGGTGAAGTTGCCGTCTAGCGGATCGTTCCAGTGGGCCTGGTCGCCGAGGTGGAACTCTGGGGGGAACAGGACGAAGACCCGGACGCCAGCAGAACGGTACACCGCGAGGGCAGCGTCGTAGCCTGCCACATTGGGATCGGTGCTAGCGTCCGCTGCCCAGCCGGCAAGCGGCTCGACGACGCCGCAACGGACGAGAAGCGTCTCGTTCGGCGAGGAGAGAGCAAGGATGTTGTCGACCCAATTCTGGTCGATGGACGAAGGCACGGAGCCGGGAGGGCTCCCGGTGTTGGGGTCGTAACAGAAGCTATTGACCCCTTGCTCGGTCTGGAGCGCCAGGTCGCAGGCGATGCAGGCCACATTATAGTCAACCGGGTAGCTCAGCACGTCCGACCCGTCCGCCAGCTTCCGCTTGTAAATGGCGCGCTGCCCATCGACGTCGACGCCGTCGGTCCAGAACATGGTCGGGTCGGCGTCCGGGCACACCGCATTCCTGGGCCCGTCCCCCGTCTTGGACATGGCGATGACGAGGCCGCCATCCGGCAGCAGCGTGAACCCGGCGTAGATGTTCGGGCTATCTGTCGGCAGTTGGGCAAAGGGCGTTAGCTGCGGTCCCACGTCGGTGCCGATGTCGAACCGGAAGATCGTGCGGCCGGAATCGGTGTAGAACACGGTGCGCGAATCCGGCGCCACGTCCAGCCGCATCAGGCCCGTCGTCC
>DASRDP010000048.1 GCA_035652535.1 Chloroflexota bacterium | reverse complement strand
TCGGCTTCACGCGGAAGCCGCTGCGTCGGTTCGTGGAGCTGGTGCGGGAGGCCGGAGTCGACCTGGTGGTGGACGTTCGGCTTCGCAATACCGGCCAGCTCGCCGGATGGGCCAAGCGCGATGACCTCGCATACATCCTCGAGATACTTGGCATTGAATACCGCCATCGTCCCGAGCTGGCGCCGACGCCGGCGCTGCTGACCCGCTACCGGCGCGACCACGATTGGGTGGCGTACGAGGCCGAGTTCGGCGAACTGATGCGGGAGCGCGGCGGCATCGCCGTCGTCGGCGCGATCCTCGCCGCGGCCCGGCGGCCGTGTCTAATGTGCTCGGAGGCGGATCCGGCGCGCTGCCATCGCCGCCTGGTCGCCGAGCAGCTGGCGGCCACGTATCGAGCGCTCAAGGTCGTGCACTTGGTGTAATGTCGACGCGCGAGGATCGGGCGAGACCCTTCGACGGACTTCTTTCGCGCCGGACGGGGAGGGTCGATGGAAGAGGCCATCGTTCTGTTGGCCGTCACAAGGATGTTGAGCGGGTTCTGCATCGCCGGCATCGACGAGCGCGGGACGTGGAAGCGGCCGGTGAAACCGTCTGGCGCGCTCCTCCTCGGCGACGTCTCGTACCGCGACCGTACGCTGATGCGGCCATTCGATCGCGTTTTCTTGGACCTCGGTCAACCCACGCCGGATCCGCCGCACGTCGAGGACTACCAGTGCGATTTCGTTCGCCGCCGACCGTCCCTGATCGAGCGGCTGGAGGGAGACGAGCGACGCCAGTTTTTGGCGGATTGGGCTGAACCCGGCCCGCAACCGCTTTTGGATCTCTCCCGATCGCTGATCTTGTTCCGCGCGAACCGGATTGCCACTGCCTTCCGGCTCGACCCGGACAGCCGCCGCTATCAGGTGCGCGTACGCCTCGAGGGGATCGGGGACGACGCGGGTTTGCCATGCAGCGATCTGCGCTGGCGCGCGCTCGGGCGGTCGCTTCTTCCCCCCAGTGGAGGCGTGGCGAAGCTGACGAATGCGCGCGTGCGCGAGCGCCTGGGGGCTGAGGCCATCTACGTCGCTCTCGGCCTGGCGCGGCAGTTGAACGGCGCCTATTCGCCGCTCGTGATCGGCATTCATGGGGTTCCCGACTACGTTCCCGACTACGATGTGACCGTGGATCCGGCGCGCCCGTGACCCCGGATATGCACGCGGCCCGCGATACCGCGCGCGCGGTTTTTGGGTTCGAGGCTCTGCGCCCGGGACAGGAGGCGGTCATCGAGCGCGTCCTTCGCGGCGAGGACACCCTGGCCCTGATGCCGACCGGTTCGGGGAAGTCGCTCTGCTACCAACTCCCCGCCCTGATGCTCGACCGCTGCGTGGTGGTCATTTCGCCCCTCATCGCGCTGATGAAGGACCAGCTCGACGGAATGCCGGACGCGCTGGCGGGCATCTCGACGGCGATCAACAGCACGCTGAGCCGCGACGAAATAAGGGCGCGACTCGCCGCCATCGCAGACCGCAAAAATCGGCTCGTGTACGCGGCACCGGAGCGGTTGCGGCATCTGCCCTTCGTCGACGCCCTTCGCCGGGCGGGTGTGGCGCTCTTCGTCGTCGACGAGGCCCACTGCATCTGCCTTTCGGGCTACGATTTCCGACCGGACTATCTGTTCATCCGGGATGCGCTACGCATGCTGGGCGAGTCCCCGCTGCTCGCACTGACGGCGACGGCGTCTCCTGCCATGGCGGACGAGATCGCCGAGGTCCTTGGGAGGAAGCTGCATCGCGTCAGCACCGGCGCCCTTCGGCCGAACTTGCGCCTCGAGATCCAGCGGGTGCCCGACAACGCGGCGCGGGTGGAGCGCATCCGGGAGCTTTGCCGCCGCTTGGATGGACCCGGCATCGTGTACGTGAACGCGCGAGCGCGCGCGGAAGATCTCGCCCGCCTGCTTCGACAGGACGGCGCCGAAGCCGACTTCTACCACGCGGGTCTTGCCTCGCCGGACCGAGCGGAGCGGCAGGATCGATTCATGGCGGGGAAGACGCGCATTATCGTTACCACCGCCGCCTTTGGGATGGGTGTCGACAAGGCGGACGTTCGCTTCGTGCTCCACGCCGATCTCCCGTCGTCCCTGGAAGGCTACGTTCACGAGTCCGGTCGAGCCGGCCGGGATGGTGCGCCGGCGTCCTGCGTCGCAGTCTTGGCGCCTGGCGACCGCGGCAACCTCAGTCGCTGGGCCTACCAGGAGCGACCCACGACTGAGCTGGCGCTCGCCGTCGAGCGCGCGTTTCGGTCTCGCGCGGAGGTCGGCATTGTGGCTGTACCCGTTGATGACCTTCGTCGGGATGTGGGTGACGAGCTGGATATCGACGTAGACGAAACGCAGGTGCGCGTCGCGCTCAGCCTGCTGGAGCGCGCCGAAGTTCTCGATCGACGGATGGATCTGCCGCGCGTCTTGTCCATCTTCAGGACACGACGGGGGCTTGCGTCCGCGCCCGCCGAGCTTCACGCATTCGTCGCGGCCGCGCATCTCCAGCCCGGCCAAGGGGCGCCCTGGGAGACCGCGGAGCTGGCCGAAGCGACCGGCATCCCGTGCGCGGCTCTGGAGGGCAAGCTCCTCGAATGGCAGGCGGGCGGCTGGCTACGGGTGCGAGCATCGGGCAGGGACCCCTGCGTCGAGCTGCGAGAGCACGACCAGGATGCGCGCGAGCGGATCTCGGAGCTGATCGACGACCTGGCCCGAATACAGGAGCAGCGAATCGCGGATCTGTTCGCGTTCGTGGAGCAACCTGCGTGCCGGCACGCCGCCCTCGCGCGCTACTTGCGTGTCCCCGAGCCCGCGGCGTGCGAGGCCTGCGATCGATGCGCGCCGGCGCGCCGGGGCGTGCGGGCGGTGATTGGCGATTGGTGGGGGCGGCTCAGTGGCCGCCGCAGCCGCAGCCACCGGCCTGATTGGGGTTCTTGATCATGAACCCGCGGCCCATCAGACTGTCGCGGTAGTCGATCTCCGCCCCCTCGAGGTAGGGGGCCGACTCGCGGTCGACGACGAGCTTGATCCCGTTGGCGTCGAGCACGTCCTCGTCCTCGCCGATGTCTGTCTCGATGCCCATCCCGTAGTGGGCCGCGCCACAGCCGCACGCGCCCTGCACGAACACCCGGATCGCGGCGTCCGCCTGGTCGTTCTCATCGACGATGCGTCGAAGCTCAGCCGCCGCCTTGTCGCTAATGGTGATCATCGGTAGTGTGCTCCCTTCTGTGCCTGCGCGCCCGTTGGGGCACCTGCGGGGATTATAGCAGCGCGCCTCCGTATACTTGCCCGGGGGTGTGCCCGCCGCGAGCGGATCGTGACCCCGATGGCAGGGCCCGTGGACGCTTCGATCCGCGCCCAAACCGCCGGCGCGCGCCTGTTCAGCCGAAGCTACGGCCTCATCTGCGCCGCGAATTTCAGCTTCTGGGCGGGGATGTATTGTCTGTTCGGCGCGTTCCCGCTCTACGTTGTTCGGATCGGCGGCAGCCCGTCGGAGGCCGGGCTCGTGACCGGCGCGATCCCACTGACGTCCTTCGTCACGCAGCTCCTGATGGCGCGGTCCATTGCGCGCTGGCCGCGCGTGGGCGTGCTCGCCGCGGCGCCGATGGTTCTTCCGCTCGGCGTGGTCGCCGCCCAGCTCGCGCCCTCCTCCCGCATGCTGGTCGTCGCGAGCGTCATCCTCGGGACCGGCTACACGACGTTTCAAACGGCGGCCACGACCCTCGCCGCCGACGTGACACCCCCTGCGCGACGCGGCGAGGCGCTCGGCGTGTACGGGAGCTTCACGACGGTATCGCTCGCGGTGGGCCCGACTCTCGGGATCGCCCTCCTGCAGTGGGCCGGGCCCGTCGCCACGTGGGTCGCCGCTGCGGGGCTGGGCCTGGCGGCGTCGCTCCTCGCTCTGGGCGTGCGGGCCGGCGACGTGCCTCCGTCCGTAGCGGAGCCCGCGGTGGGGGCTGCGTCGCGACCCGGTCTGGACCCCATCATCTTCTTCTGCATGTTCGTCAACGCCGGCCTGACGTTCACGCACGGCACCCTCGTGGCCTTTCTCCCGCTGTACGCGCGCTCGATCGGGATGGGGAACCCGGGCCTCTTCTACACAGTGTTCGCCGTCGGCGCGATCGTCGTTCGCGCGGTGGCGGGGCGGCTCTCCGACACGTTCGGCCGGGTGCAGGTGGTCGTCCCGGCCACGATCGTCCTCACGGCGTCGCTCTGGGCGCTGGCGGCCGGCCCGTCGATTCCGGCGCTTCTCGCAATCGCGGTGCTCTACGCCTTCGGGTACGGCTCGCTCCACCCCACGAACCTCGCCTTCGCGGTCGACCGCGCGCCGGCGACCGCGCGGCCCACCGCGCTCGCGCTCGTGAACTCCGGTTTCGCGCTGGGGATGGGGACTGGCGCGCTCGCCATGGGCGCGGTGCTCGCGCTGACGTCTTTTCCGGTGACGTTCGCCCTGACCGGGCTCGTGCCGCTGGCGACGACAGGCGCGTTCGTCGCCCGCTACGCCACCCATCGTCCGCCACGACTGAGCTGAGGACGCGCTCGTGTATGCTGTGGGCGCAGTCATTCTTCACGCGGAGTGGGATCGTGGTTGATCAGGACACGGCGCGCGGCCTCCTGGCCGGCGCTTTCGACATGCACGTACACAGCGGGCCAGACGTCATGCCACGCAAGTTCGACGACGTGCTTCTCGCCGAGCGCACCCGCGCCTCGGGCATGGCCGGGTTCGTGCTCAAATCACACTACGTGTGCACCGCGGACCGCGCCGCCCTGATTCGGGAATTGTTCCCCGACGTGAAGGCCTACGGCGGGGTCGTGCTGAACAACGCGGTGGGCGGACTGAACCCCATCGCCGTGGACATTGCGGGACGCCTGGGCGCGAAAGTTGTGTGGCTTCCGACCGTCGATTCAGCGAACGAACTCGAGGCCGTGACGCGCCAGACCGACGAAACCAAGCTGCCGTACTGGATGAACATCGCGCGGGAGATGCGGGCCTTGGGCATCGCGGGCGATTGGCTGAAGGTGACCGACGACGAGGGGAAGGTCACGAAGGCCGTGCACGACTGCCTCGACCTCATCGGCAAGCACGACATGGTGCTGGCGACCGGCCACATCAGCCCGGCCGAGATGCCGGCCGTCATCCGCGCGGCGGCCGAGCACAAGGTGCGCCGGCTCGTCATTACCCACCCCGAGTTCCCGACCACGTGTCTCACCATCGATCAGCAGCGGGAGTTGACCAAGTTCGACGTCTATTTCGAGCGGTGCTTCACGACCGCCTACACGAACAAGGTCTCGTGGGAGGGGATGTTCAACAACATCCGGGCGATCGGGCCCAGCACCACCATCCTGTCGACAGACCTCGGCCAGTCCAACAACCCCTTCGTCGACGACGGACTTGCGCTCTTCATCCAGAAGCTGCTGGACGCGGACTTTAGCGAGAACGACATCCAGCGGATGGCGAGCCACAACGCCGCCCAGGTCCTCGATGCGTGAGCGCAGCGGCCAGCTATCGCTTTGATCCGGATCGAGTCGCTGCCCTCGAGGCGGCGGGATGGCGCGCGTACTACGACCGCGCGTGGCCCGAGATGTTTCGCATCCTCGTACGCATGTGCCAAGAGCAGTTCCACATCCCATTCCCGACGTCCCTCGTCGCCGCCTTCCACGTCGTGCGCGGATCGATGGCGTGGGCGCCGATCGACCACGACGAGCGCGCCGTTCTCGCGTCATACGTTCGCTTCTATCGGCTCGTTCGCCGCTACTCGGGGCTCACGTTCGATCCTGAGCGCGTCGCCGAGCTGGAGCTGCGCTACTACGACGTGCATCGGCGGCTCGTCGGGCACCCGGACAAGACCGAGCTGATCGAGACGATGACCGCTCTGCACAGTGCCCTGTTCGGCCTGACCCCCGAGCAGGCGCGGGAGTCGGCGGAGCTGCGGGTGCTGGCAAACAACACGGTGGACGCGATCACGACGAAGACGTCGGACGACCCCGAGCGAGATTGGCGCAAGCTGGAGGCCTTCCTCCGCGAGTGCTACCTCTCGGTGCAGCGAGAGCTGAGCGCGTCGTAGGGTGCGAGGTGAGGAGGCCGCCGCCGTGAACGGCGGGTCCGGGGGCGGCGAGGGCACCGCCCCCCGCTGTCATGCTGAGCGCAGCGAAGCATCGACCGGGCGGCTGTCATGCTGAGCGCAGCGAAGCATCTGGGCTGATCGAGATCCTTCGGGCTCCGCCCTCAGGATGACCGGGCGGCTGTCATGCTGAGCGCTTTCTTGTTGTCATGCTGAGCGCAGCGAAGCATCTGGGCTGATCGAGATCCTTCGGGCTCCGCCCTCAGGATGACCGGGCGGCTGTCATGCTGAGCGCAGCGAAGCATCTCGGTTGATCGAGATCCTTCGGGCTCCGCCCTCAGGATGACCGGGCGGCTGTCATGCTGAGCGCTTTCTTGTTGTCATGCTGAGCGCAGCGAAGCATCTCGGTTGATCGAGATCCTTCGGGCTCCGCCCTCAGGATGACCGGGCGGCTCGCAGGATGACTGTCCCCCCGTTCGCCCTTCGCGATCGTGCGTCCGGCTACAATCACGCAGGAGTCGGCGCGCACGGCTCCTGGGGGTGTGATCGGTGGCAGCCACCGAGAAGGAGCGCGCGGATGCGCGCCACGCGTATCCCGACCTCCGCGATCACCTGGCCGCGCTCGAGCGCGGCGGGTTCCTGCTGCGCGTCCGGCGACCGATCAACAAAGACACCGAGTTGCACCCGCTGGTCCGCTGGCAGTTTCGGGGCAGCATTCCGGAGCGAGAGCGGAAGGCCTTCCTCTTCGAGCGGGTCGTCGACTCGACTGGCCGGGAGTACGGGATGCCGGTCGTCGTGGGAGCGCTGGCGGCGAGCCGGTGGGTCTACGCGCTCGGGCTCGGCTGCGAAGTCGGCGGCACCAACGAGAAGTGGCGCGACGCGCGCGCGAAGGCCGTGCCCCCGATCATCGTCGACCATGGGCCCGTGCACGAGGTCGTCCGGATGGGCGATGAGCTGGACGCCCCGTGGATGGGGCTCGATGGCCTGCCGGTCCCCATTTCCACGCCGGGCTGGGACAACGGGCCGTACATCACGGCCGGCCACTACGTGACCCGCGATCCGGAGACCGGCATCTACAACATCGGCAACTACCGCGGTCAGCTCAAGGGTCGGCGTCGGCTCGGGATGAACGCGTCGCACGAGCTGCGCCAGGGGATCACGGTCCACTGGGAGAAGGCGCACCGGCGCGGGGAGCCGCTCCCGTGCGCGGTGGTGCTCGGGGGGCCGCCGGCCGTGTCGTACGCCGCGGTTCAGAAGCTTCCCTACGACGTCGATGAGTACGCCGTGGCGGGCGGACTGGCCAGCGAGCCGATCCAGGTCGTTCGCTGCAAGACCGTGGACCTGGTGGTGCCGTCGGACGCAGAGATCGTCATCGAGGGGCTCATCGACCCGCGCTGGCTCGAGCCGGAGGGCCCCTTCGGCGAATCGCACGGACACGTGAACCTGCAGGAGTTCAACAACGTGATGGACGTGACGGCGATCACCCATCGCAGGGACGCGATTCTGCCGTCCATCATCAGCCAGGTGACGCCGAGCGAGTCGAGCCTCATCAAGAAGGCCGCGCTGGAGCCGCTCTTCACCGAGCACCTGCGCAATAGCCTCGGCGTGCGAAGCGTCATGCGGGTCGCTCTCCACGAGCCCCTTACGAACGTTCGGAAGCTCGTTGTGGTCCAGATGCGCCACCCCACGGAGGTGGAGGTGTGGCAGGCGCTCATGGGCGCCACGGCCTTTCAGTCGCCCGCGGGAAAGGTTGTCGTCGCGGTGGATGAGGACATCGATCCGGAGAGCGCCGACGCCGTGATGTGGGCGATCTGCTATCGCAGCAAGCCCCACCGCGACCTGCAGATCTTTCGGGGCAAGGACGGCGGACACAGCCCGAGGGTCGGCGTAGAGTCGCGTGACGAGGCCGAAGATTCGGCGATGCTGATCAACGCCACGCTCCGGGCCTCGTACCCACCCGTGTCGCTGCCGAAGCGGGAGTACATGGAGCGGGCGGCGCAGATCTGGGACGAGCTGGACCTCCCTCCCCTCAGGCCCGAGGCGCCTTGGTATGGCTATTCGCTGGGCCAGTGGACCGACGAGTTCGAGGAAGAGGCGCGGCTCGCGGTTGAGGGGCGCTGGCTGGAGCTGGGAGAGAAACACCGTTCGCGTCGCCGCGACGACGTCGAGCCAAATACCAACACCTGGGAAGGGTGAGCCCGCGAGAGGCGCGGGGAGGAGGGTCACGATGGCCATTGCCGCGAGCGCGTTTGCCAAAGAGCTGTATGGGGTGGTGGCGGCGCGCCACTCGAAGGACCATCCGCTCATCGGCATGATCGAGCGCGGGGAGCTGACGCACGAGCAGCTCCTCGGCTTCGCGGTGCAGTTCTATCAGCTCTTTCCGAAGGTATTTCCCAAGCCCATCGCCGCGCTGTACGGCCGGTGCCCTGACGACTTCGACATCGAAAAGCACCTTCTCGAGAACGTGATCGAAGAGGGCACTGGCCAGGTCAGCGGGAGCGCAAGCCACCGGGACCTGTTCATCGACTTCGCGCGCGTGCTGGGCCTCACCGCCGAGGCGCTGGACGCCGCGGAGCCGCTTCCGGAAACCGCGGCGCTTCTGAATTGGCGCGACGTGCTCTTCTACCAGCGGCCGTGGATCGAGGCGATGGCCTCCCAGGGCTACGCCCTCGAGGGGACGGCGGCCGAGCGGATGCGGCGCATCGTGCGCGGCCTGCGAACCCACTACGAGATCCCGCAGGAGGGCATGGGCTACTGGACCGTGCACATCGAGGTCGAAGACGAGCACGGGTCGGTGGGCGAGATGGCCGTCGAGCGGTTCGCGAAGACGGACGAGCAGCAATCCGCGGTGCGCGACGCGGTGCAGCGCACCCTCGACGCGTTCTGGCTCTTCTTCGACGGTGTCAAGCGCTGCTACGTGGACGAGGACCCGACCTACAGCCGTTGGCGCGATTGGCTCCGCGCCAACACCAGCACGCGGAGCTAGCTCTCAGGGAGAGCTGCCGCCGTGAACGGCGGGCCTGTGCCAGCCCGGACGGCCCGCCCTTCAGGGCGGCTCAGGGGGCGGGCCTGTGAGGGGAGCCCCCGGTTACCGTGCGCGGCCACCGCCGCCGCCCAGGTTCGTCGCGAAGTTCATCAGGACGGCGATGACGGCGATCACGATGAGAATGATCTTCGTCGTGGCGTGGTTCATCGAGATCGAGAAGTTGGGATACCGGTCCGAAACGCCTGCCATGTAGAAGAGGTACGCAGCCGCCAGGCGCGCCGAGTCGCGTATCAGCTCGAAGGTGGCTTCGGGATATCGCCCGGTAAAGAGGACCGGCACGAAGGAGATGACCATCCCGATGCCGGCGGCCGTCGCGATGACGTCGTAGTAGATGGCGAATGGAATTGTGATGAAGACCCGCACGATCCCGCCAACGATCGGGATCGCGAAGAAGCGGTTCGGCTGCACGGGCGACGCGATGTCCAGGGAGAAACGGTCGTCGATCGACAGGTCGAACCCTGGGTACTTGTCGGTGAGGCCGGCAAAGAAGAACTCGATCTTCAAGAGGAATCGGGAGAAGCCCAGCAGCAGGTTGTACGCCGGTTGCCAGTACGCTCCGGTGAAAAGCACGACGAACGAGTTGATCAACACGAGGATGCCGACGACGATCTCGAGGACCACCAGCTCGATGAACTGCGGTATCAGGAGGATCTCTTTGACGATCAGCCCAAGAATGGGAATCGCCCAGAGCTGATTCGGCTGCTCAGGGCGCTCCGCACGCAACGCGGGGTAGATCTCGTCCATGCCGAGTGTCGTGTCCACAGCCATGGCGCCACCTCTCGCGTAGAGTGTGCCGAGTATATCGACGCTGTCGCGAGCGGCAGGTCACGAACGGGTCACGGTCATTCACCGCGAACAAGCTCCCGAAACGTCTGACCATCGAGCCCAGCATCGCGCAGGATGCTTGCCAACACCTTCGGATGCAGGGTCTTTCCCCGGTGGTACGGAACCGTGGTACGCCGGCCGAGTTGGTCCCGAAAGATACAGTGGCTCCACTTTGGCGCACTTGTACGAACCCGATGCGCACCAGTACGCGCTTGACCTGTTCGGCAGTCGCTCGAGGGGGTCGCTCACTCAACCGCGACTTCTACGTTCGTTCCGGTGAAGTGCTCCGCTTGCGGTATTTCTTCACCGGTGGCGAGACGATCCTCCACGTGGAGCCTGATTGCGTCCTCGATATTGGCCAGGACCTCGTCTTCGGTCTCGCCGTCGGCGTAGCAGCCCTGGAGCTGCGGGCAATAGGCGAAGAAACCATCGGAGTCCCGTTCGACGACCACGGAGAAGCGGTAGCGGCGCATCTTCACAGCCCGCTCACCATGAGCCTGGCCATTCGGAGCGTGGGCGCGCCCGTGGCGCCGCGGAAGAAGACGTCGTCGCCCACCAGCTCGATGTCGCGGAGCATCTCGCGCAGATTGCCGGAGACGTTGATCTCGGTCACCGGATAGGTCAGCCGGCCGTGCTCGATCCAGCGGCCGGCGGCGCCCTGCGAGAAGTCGCCCGTCGTCACGTTGACGCCGAATCCCATGAGGTTCGTGAGGAAGAGGCCGTCGTCGACGCTGGCGATGATCTCATGAAAGGTAGACGCGCCGCCCTCCATGACGAGGTTGCTCGTCCCGACGCCCGGGGGCCCGCTCACCCCGCGGACGGCGTTTCCCGTGGTACGGTGTCCCGTCTTCCGCGCCGTATACGAGTCGAAGAGGAACCCGCGGAACGCACCAGCCACGACGATGGGGTTCTTGCGCGACGTGACGCCCTCGCCGTCAAACGGCCGCGAGCCGAGCCGACGCGGCATGAGGGGGTCGTCCACGATGTTGACGAGGGACGATGCAATCGGCTCGCCCTCCATGTCCATGAGGAAGGTCTGCCGACGGTACAGGGCTTCGCCGCTCGCCGCCCGCCCGACAATGGCGACCAGCCGTTGCGCCACGCGGTTCTCCCACACCACGGGGACTTCGCGGGTGGGCACCTTGCGGGCACCGAGCTGCGTCAGCGCCCGCTCGGCGGCCGTGCGGCCGACCTTGTCCGGGGATTCGAGCTGGTGGAAGAAGCGCTCGACGCTATACCAGCTATCGTTCCGCTTCTTGCCCTCTTCGTCGTCGGCCATCACCTCTACTTGGAGCGACGCGGCGGTCGATCGATACGCGCCGCCGAACCCGCGCGAGTTGGCCAGGGCGCGGATGCTGACTTCCGTCGAGCAGCTTGCGCCGTCCGTGTTGGTGATTCGGGGATCGAACGCCAGGGCGGCCGCCTCGCACTCGCGCGCCATGTCGATCTTGCGTTGATTCGGAACGTTGGGGAGATCCGGATCGAACAGCTCGAGATCACCGGCGAAGCGCTCGGCCCACTCTTGGGGGTCCGGGAGTCCGCCGTCGGGGTCCGGGTCGGTAATCGCGGCCAGCTCGACCGTGTCTCGCGCCAGCTTCGCCAGCGCGTCGGGCGAGAAGTCCGATGTGTAGCTGATGGCCGGCCGCCCGCCGACGAACACGCGCAGGCCCAGCGCTTTCGAGTCCGCCTCGAGCAGCTTCTCGATTTCGCCGCGACGCACCGTGACGTCGAACTCGGTGCCGGCCGCGACGACGGCGTCGGCATCGTCCGCGCCGGCGCGGCGGGCGAGCTGGACGACGTCCTGGGCGAGATTCAGGTAGCGCTCGGGATCATCCATTCTTCGTGCCGCCGACGGTTATGCCGGACACGAGGACCGTCGGCATGCCGACGCCGACCGGCACGCTCTGCCCGTCTTTGCCGCAGGTCCAGCGGCCGTCGGAGAGCTGGTAGTCCGCCCCGACCATGGTCACCTTCGATAGCGTGTCCGGCCCGTTACCAATGAGTGTCACGCCCTTCACCGGCGTCGTGACCCTGCCGCCCTCGATCATGTACGCCTCGGTGACGGAAAAGACGAAGTCGCCGTTCGAAATATTGACTTGGCCCCCGCTGTAGGAGAGGCAGTAGAGCCCGCGGTCCACCGACCGGATGATCTCCTCGCGGTCGCTTTCGCCCGGAAGCATGTAGGTATTCGTCATGCGGGGCATCGGATAGGTATGGAAGCTCTCGCGGCGTCCATTTCCGGATGGTGCGACGCCGAAGTGGCGCGCGCTGATGCGATCCTGCATGTAACCCTGAAGCATCCCCTCTTCGATCAGCACGTTCTTGCAGGGCGCGTTGCCCTCATCATCGACATTGATGGTGCCGCGAGAGTTTGGGACGGTGCCGTCGTCCACCACCGTCACGAGGCTCGAGGCGACCGATTGTCCGACGCGGTCGGCGTAGTTGCTCGTCCGCTTTCGATTGAAGTCGGCCTCGAGGCCGTGGCCGACCGCCTCGTGCAGCAGGATCCCAGAATCGCCTGCGCCCAGAACGACAGGGAGGAAGCCGGCCGGGGCCTCGACCGCCGATTGGAGGAGGACGGCCTGGCGCGCGACGTCCCGGGCCAGATCCTCCGGCGAGCTCCGCTCGAAATACTCGAGCCCAAGCCGCCCGCCGCCGCCGCCGATCGCCGTCTGGCGCTCCTTCCCTTTTTCTGACAAGCACTGGATGTGGATGCGGATCATCGGCTGCAGGTCCTCGACCAACGTCCCATCGCTGGTGGCGATGGCGACGTGCTTGACCTCGTCAGCGAACGACACCACGACGCGCTGGATCATCGGGTCGAAGGCTCGGGCCGCCTCGTCCGCGCGTCGGATGATGGCGAGCTTTTCCGCGGCCGGTGCCTCCCACGCGGGCACTCGTACCGGATAGAGGTCCGCTACCGGACGGAGGGCGACACCGATCGGTCCCACGCGCTCGCGGCGATTGGCGATGCGCGCGGCGGTTTCGGCCGCGAGGCGCATTGCCTCCGGCGTCAGGTCCTCGGTGTAGGCGTAGCCGGTCGCGTCGCCGTGGACGACACGGATGCCGACCCCCTGAACGACGCCGCTGCCAGCGTTCTTTACCGCCTGCTCCTCAAAGAGGATCGAGCTGGTCGTTCGGTGCTCGAAAAAGAGGTCTGCATAGTCTCCGCCGGCAGAAAGCGCAACGCCGAGAATGTCATTCATCAGTTTCGCGTCGATCGCGAACCGCTCGGTGAAGAATCCGAGGGCCGAATTAGGCATTGTGGTCGTCCTTTGTGGTTCAATAGGGCTTACAACTCACGATTATAAATGGGGGCCATGGAGCCGATGAGTTCGCCGATTCCCGCCGCCATCCTTGCATGCAGCGCGGTCGTGTTCGTCGCCACAGCCGCGGCATCGGGTGCAGGCAAACCGACCGATCCTCCTCTGCGCGCGGCACAGGCCGGGCAGGCCGCCGCGGGTCGCGCGGTGTTTCAGGAGATCTGCGCCAATTGCCACGGGGAGTCCGGAGAGGGGATCGACGATGCGCCGGCGGTCATCGGCCCCGGAAATGCGCTGGCTGACTATCGGACCGCGGGACGGCTGTTCAATTTCATCAGCAGCGAGATGCCGGATGACGACCCGGGCAGCCTGACACAACAACAGTACTACGACGTGCTGGCGTATCTGCTCGACCAGAACGGCTGGAACCCGACCGGGTCGGCGATCGACGCCTCAACCGTCGGCTCGATTCCGCTTGCCCCATAGGCCCGGTTGTCCGGTCTCGCTCCGTGCGGCCTGATCCCCTTCCCGCGCCCGTACTTCCGGTTTGCGTGGGAGTACCAGGCGGCCGATATGTGATGGGCGACGACGCGGGACGGTTCGACGAGCGCCCCGCCCACGAAGTCTGCGTCGGTCCGTTCGCGCTCGGGATGTTCCCGGTCACGAACAGGGAATACGAGGCCTATCTCGCGGCGACCGGAGCGCCGGAGCCTCGCTTCTGGCGCGACGCGCGGTTCGCACATCCCATGCAGCCCGTGGTTGGCGTGAGCTGGTTCGAGGCCGTCGACTATTGCGCCTGGCTCTGCGCGATCACGGGGCAAGTCTACCGGCTCCCCACCGAGGCCGAGCGCGAGTGGGCGGCCATGGGCGGCCTGCCGAGGGCTCGCTATCCGTGGGGCAACGACGAGCCACCCCTCGTCGGCGACTGGGCCCGCGGGCCGCTCGGCCAGCAGCAGCCGGCACCGGTCAGCGGCGCTGCGCCCAACGGCTTCGGCCTGTGTCACATGGGCGACAACGTCCACGAGTGGTGCAGCGACTGGTGGGATCCTCGCTACTACGCCGTGTCTCCGGTCGAGAATCCCCAGGGTCCCGCGGCTGGCGCGCGGCGCGCTTCGCGCGGGGGAGCGTGGCGTCACGAGTTGAAGTTCAGCCGGTGTTCCGCGCGCAGCTCGATCCCTCCGCACCTTCGCTACAACGACTACGGCTTTCGCGTCGCTCTGAGCGCGAGCTAACAATCCGTTCGCCGCACCCGTCCCCTCTGTCTGCCTGCTCCGTTCAGCGCCGCTAATTGTTACAATCGGCCCACTTTGTAACGAGCGCGTCGTGGGTGGCGTCCAGGAGAGCTGGGAGAGATGGGGAAGCGGGGTCGGCTGCTGCTGCTTGTGCCGGTGGTGGTGGTGCTGGTGGCGGGGTACGTGGTGTACGGGCGGC
>DASRDP010000047.1 GCA_035652535.1 Chloroflexota bacterium | reverse complement strand
CTGACGAGCCAGGTGCGGAACATCGCCGAGGTGACGACGGCGGTGGCGAACGGGGACCTGTCGAAGAAGATCACGGTGGACGTGCGGGGGGAGATTCTGGAGCTGAAGGACACCATCAACACGATGGTGGACCAGCTGAACTCGTTCGCGTCGGAGGTGACGCGAGTGGCGCGGGAGGTGGGCTCGGAGGGGAAGCTGGGCGGCCAGGCGCAGGTGCGCGGCGTGGCCGGGACGTGGAAGGACCTGACCGACTCGGTGAACACCATGGCCGGCAACCTCACCGAGCAGGTTCGCGGCATCGCTCGCGTCGTCACAGCGGTGGCGAATGGCGACCTGAAACGCAAGCTGACGTTCGAGGCGAAAGGTGAGATCGCCGAGCTGGCAGAGACCATCAACAATATGACCGACACGCTGGCGACCTTCGCCGATCAGGTGACGACCGTGGCTCGCGAAGTCGGGACGGAGGGAAAGCTCGGCGGCCAGGCCAACGTGCCCGGCGCCGCCGGAACGTGGCGCGACCTGACGGACAACGTGAACCAGCTCGCGGCGACCCTCACCACGCAGCTTCGTGCCATCGGCGAGGTGGCGACCGCCGTGACGTCCGGCGACCTCTCTCGCTCGATTCAGGTGGAAACCCAGGGAGAGGTGGCGCAGCTCAAAGACAACATCAACGAGATGATTCGGAACCTCCGCGACACAACCCAGAAGAACACCGCGCAGGACTGGCTCAATACGAACCTGGCCCGCTTCAGCGGATTGCTGCAAGGCCAGCGTGACCTCCAGACCGTCGGGCGCCTCATCCTGTCCGAGCTGGCGCCTCTCATCGGGGCGCAGCACGGCGTGTTCTACGTGACCGACACGGTCGAAGGCGAGTCGACCCTCAAGCTCCTCGCGAGTTATGCCTACAAGGAGCGATCGGACCTCCCGACGCAGTTCCGGTTCGGCGAGAGTCTGGTCGGCCAGTGTGCGCAGGAGCGCAAGCGCATCGTGCTGACCGATGTGCCCGGGGACTACATCCGCGTCAACTCCGCGCTCGGGGACGCTCCGCCGCTGAACATCGTCTCGTTGCCAGCGCTTTTCGAGGGCGAGACCCGCGCGGTGATCGAGCTTGCGTCCTTCGACCGCTTCAGCGAAACGCACCTGAACTTCCTCGATCAGCTCACAGAGAGCATCGGCATCGTGCTGAATACGCTGGACGCGAACCTGCGCACCGAGGAGCTGTTGAAGCAGTCACAGGCGCTCACGACCGAGCTGCAGCAGACAAACCTCGAGCTGGAGGAAAAGGCGCGGCTGCTGTCCGAGCAAAACGCGGAAGTCGAGCGGCAGCGGCGCGAAGTCGAGGAAGCGCGGCACGCGCTCGAGCAGAAGGCCGAGCAGCTCGCCTTGACGTCCAAGTACAAGTCGCAATTCCTCGCCAACATGTCTCACGAGCTGCGCACGCCACTCAACAGCCTCTTGATCCTCTCACAGCAGCTCGCCGAGAACCCCGACGGAAACCTGACGCCCAAACAGGTTGAGTTCGCCGGCACGATCCGCTCCGCGGGCGATGACCTACTCGCGCTCATCAACGACATCCTCGACCTCTCGAAGATCGAGTCCGGGACGACGGCGATCGACGTTGGCCAGGTCCGATTCCGCGACATCGTGGATGACGTGGAGCGGACGTTCCGCCAGGTGGCGATCCAGCGTGGCCTCGACTTCGCCATCGAGCTGGATTCCTCCCTTTCAAAGACGATTCGAACGGATTCGGCACGGCTCCAGCAAATCCTGAAGAACTTGCTCTCCAACGCCTTCAAATTCACCGAGCAGGGGAGCGTGACCCTGAAAATCGCTCGGGCAGAGCGCGGCTGGAGCAGCGATCACGAAGGGCTGAATCGCGCCAGGACCGTTGTGAGCTTCTCGGTAACCGATACTGGCATTGGGATTCCCGCGGACAAACAATCGATCATTTTTGAAGCGTTTCAGCAGGCGGACATGGACACGAGTCGGCGCTTCGGCGGCACCGGGCTCGGCCTGTCGATCAGCCGCGAGATCGCCTATCTGCTGGGCGGGGAGATCGGGCTCATCAGCAGTCCCGGCGTCGGGAGCACCTTCATGCTCTACCTCCCCCTGTCGTACGAGCCAGTCGCTGCGACGGGTCGCTCGCTTGGAGCGGAGCCATTCGACGGCGATGCCAAGGCCGGCTTGATCGCGATGCCGGCCCCCCGAACGTCAGACGCGGTAGCGGCGCTGGAGCGGCGCTCACGGGCGGCCGTTCTCGCCGCGGATCGGGAGGCCGATGAGGAGGAGATTCTCGCGGAGCCCGAGGTGGACGACGACCGGAACTCCATCGAGCCCGGCGATCGCGTGCTCCTCGTCATCGAGGACGATCTCAGTTTCGCCCGCGTGCTCTTGAGCGCCGCGCGCGAGCGTGGATTCAAAGGACTCGTGGCGCTCAACGGCAAAACGGGCCTCGCCCTTGCGCGCCGCTACCGCCCGGACGGCATCACGCTGGATATGGTGCTGCCCGAGCTCGACGGCTGGAAAGTGCTCGACCTCCTGAAGCACGATCCATCGACCCGACACATTCCCGTGCACGTCATCTCGGCCGCCGAGCAGCACCGGCGCGCGCTGGAGATCGGCGCGATCGCGCAGCTCCGCAAGCCCGTCAACAAAGAATCGCTCAACGCCGCACTCGATACACTCGTGGGGTTCGTCGACCGCCGGCTTCGAAATCTCCTGGTCGTCGAGGACAACGACGTGCAGCGCGACGCCATCACGGAGCTGATCGCAGACGACGACGTCGTGGTGATCGGCGCCCGGACGGGGGCGGAAGCTTTGGAAGCGCTGAAGCGCGATACGTTCGATTGCGTGGTGCTCGACCTTGGGTTACCAGACATGTCGGGGTTCGACCTCATTACGCGGATCAAGGACGAGGTCGATCGCACCGTGCCCATCGTCGTCTACACGGGAAAGGAGTTGACTCGGGCAGAAGAGGCTCGCCTGCGAAAGCTGGCGGAGACGGTGATCATCAAGGACGCGAAGTCCCCCGAGCGCTTGTTGGACGAGACGGCGCTCTTCCTGCATCGCGTCGAAGCCAATCTCCCCGAAGCGAAGCGCAGGATGTTGCGCGAGGTGCATCGGTCGGACCCGGTCCTCGAAGGCAAGCGAGTCCTCATCATCGACGATGACATGCGCAATATCTTCGCGTTAACGAGCGCGCTTGAGCGGTACAAGATGATCGTGTCCTACGCAGAAAACGGACGCGATGGCATCGAGGCCCTGCGCAAGCATCCCGACGTGGACGTGGTGCTTATGGACATCATGATGCCCGAGATGGACGGCTTCGAAACGACACGCAATATCCGGGCGAATGAGCGATTTGCCAACCTGCCCATCATCGCACTGACCGCGAAAGCCATGAAGGGTGACCGGGAGCGATGTATCGACGCCGGCGCCTCGGATTACATCACGAAGCCGGTCGACGTCGATCAGCTCCTCTCGCTCTTGCGCGTCTGGCTGTATCGCTAAATGGAAGTGGGCGGTTTGGGCAGTCTGATTGGCGAGGGCCTCCTGGATCCGGCTGAGCTGGATCTGCTGGAGATCCTGTTGCACGACTATGGGTTCGACTACCGCGCCATGCCGGTGGCCCGGCTGCGGAGCAAGATCCAGGGCCGAGTCGAGGCGGAGCAGCTTCAGACGGTGAGGGGGCTACGGGAGAAGATGCTCCACGACGAAGGGAGTCGGCGACGGCTGCTTCGGAGCCTCACCACCGAGGCGGACGCCATGTTCTTCGAGCCCGCTTTCTACCGCGCCTTTCGGGTGGCGGTGGTTCCCTTCCTCAGAACCTATCCCTTCATCCGTATCTGGCACGTCGGGTGCTCGACGGGCGAAGAGGTCTATTCGATGGCGATACTCCTCGAGGAGGAGGGCCTGTACGATCGGTGCCGGCTTTATGCCACCGACGTCGTCGGCTGGTCCCTGAATCGGGCGCGGGAAGGCATCTTCCCCCTCGCGTCCATGCAGGAGTACACTGCGAATTATGTGCGCGCAGGGGGCAGGGAAGCCTTTTCTGAATACTACACAGCGCGTTACGACAACGCGATCTTCCGCCCATCCCTCAAGCGCAACGTGATTTTCGCCCAGCACAATCTCGCGACCGACGGTCCGTTCAATGAGTTTCAGGCGATCCTCTGCCGCGGTGTGCTTCCCGCGCTTGGCGCCCCGGTTCAAGCGCGGGGCCATGAGCTCTTTCGAACCAGTCTGGTGCGTCTGGGGTTCTTGTGTCTGGGCGCCAGCGAGACGATCGATGGTTCCGCGCGTTCCGCGTACGAGCTGTTCTCCACAGGTGGAATCTATCGGAGGATCTACTAGTGATGGCGACGTCCCGCATCGCTGAACCGAAAAGGCGGGTATCCAGCGAGGACGCGGCCGTCCAGGACGTGCCGGCAGCAAAGATTCTGCTCGTTGACGACGAAGTGAAGAACCTGACGGCGCTGGAAAGCGTGCTGGCGGCGCCGGATCGCGAGCTGGTCCGCGCCGACTCGGGCGCCGCGGCGCTCCGCGCCGTCTTGCATGACGATTTCGCTGTCGTGCTGCTCGATGTCCACATGCCCGATGTGGACGGATTCGAGACCGCCGAGTTGATCCGCAGCAGGGAGCGCTCGCGGGAGACGCCCATCATCTTTTTGACCGCGGCGATTAGTGGGGACGTATCCATCGCCCGCGGGTACTCCCTGGGCGCCGTTGACTACATCGTCAAGCCGATCGACGCGGAGATCCTGCGCTCCAAGGTCAACGTATTCATCGACCTGTTCAGGAAGACCGAACAGGTGAAGCGGCAGGCTGTGGCGCTCGCCGATACGACCGCGTTCCTCAACAGCGTGCTCGAGGGCGCGACGGCATACGCCATCATGGCCCTCGACCTCGACGGCACCATTCTGTCCTGGAACGAGGGCGCTCGGCGAATCTTCGGGTACAAGGATTCGGAGATCGTGGGCAGTAAGAGCCTCGCTCGACTCGTGCGTGCGGAGGACGCATCCGCGAGGCGAGTCGAGGGCCTGCTCAAAGCCGCGCGGGAGCACGGACGAGTGACGAGCAGGCTCGACGGCGTGCGGAGGAACCGCTCGACCTTCAGCGCGGCGTTCTCCGTGGAGCAGCGCGTCGGCACGGACGGGCGCCTCGTCGGGTACGTTGCCATTGGGCAGGACATCACGCAGATGCGTGAGGCGGAGGAGCAGCGAGCGCGGCTCATCCACGAGCAGACCGCGCGCGCCGAGGCGGAGCGCGCCCGCGACCATCTACAGCAAGTGCTGGACGTGCTGCCGGAGGGGATCCTGATCGCGGACGCTGACGGGCGCATCGAAATGTGCAATGCCACGGCCGTGAAGATCATCGGCGGACTCCCCGACGCATCGGACTGCTGGGCCGCCGAGTCGCTCAGCCGCTATCGTCTCGATGGGTCCCCCATGTCCTCCGAGGAGCTTCCTCTCGTGCGGGCCATTGTGCAGGGAGAAACGGTGCTCGGCGAACAGTTGATGATCAGCAGCAAGGCGAGCGCCAATCCCATCCCCGTATTGATGAACAGCGCGCCGCTGCGCAACGCCGATGGGCGCATTGTGGGCGGTGTCGCCGCGCTCCAGGACATTACGCCAATCATCGAGCTCGAACGCCAGAAGGATGCGTTTCTGGCTGCGGCGTCACATGATCTGAAGAATCCGCTGGCAATCGTCAAAGCTCAGGCCCAGCTCCTCATGCGTCGCGCGGGCCGGACCGAGGGAGCGGCGATGGATACGGTCCTGGAGGGGCTCCGGAGCATCGATCAGGCAACGCGGCGGCTCAATGGAATGGTCAACGAGCTGCTCGACGTGGCACGCCTGCAGATGGGTCGGCCCATCGAGCTGGACCCCAAACCGGTCGACCTCATCTCCCTCGTGCGCGAGGTTGCGAGCGAGCTGCAGTCCTCGTCCGACCGGCACGAGATTCTCGTCGAATGCGCAAGCGATCCGATCGTCGGAGTCTGGGACCGCGACCGAATCGAGCGGGTAATCGTGAATTTGGTCACCAACGCGATAAAGTACAGCCCCGAGGGAGGGCGCATCGAATTGGGAGTCGCGGTCACGACTGTGGGCGATGACGAGTGGGCAGAACTTCGCGTGCGAGACCACGGATTGGGCATACCAGCCGACGAGATCCCGCGGATCTTTGAACGCTTCTATCGCGGCAGCAACGTTCATGGCCATATCGAGGGCGCTGGGATCGGCCTCTCGGGCGCACAGCAGATTATCGACCAGCACGGAGGGTTCATCACCGTCGAGAGCGCCGAGGGAAAGGGCACGATGTTCGTCGTCCAGCTTCCCGGTGTTGCGCGCGGAAGGACCGGTTGACGGAGCAGAGCCCGTCGATAGTCCGTGCTGGATCGGGCGGGCGCGCGGTTGTGCTGGTTGTCGAGGACGAGCCAGACCTTCGAGACGTCGTCTGCGCTGTGCTCGAGGACGAAGGGTATATCGTTGCCAGCGCGGCCGATGGCCGGCAAGCCCTCGATCGCGCGGCGGAGGAGCGCCCGACTCTCGTCGTGCTCGATATGGGTTTGCCCGTCCTGAGCGGGGAGGAGGTCGCGGCAGAGCTGACGAAGCTCTTCGCCGATCCTCCACCGATTCTCGTCATGAGCGCCGCGGGAACCGTGGCCGAGCGCGCCCGAAAAATCGGCGCGGCCGGATATATCGCGAAGCCTTTTGACCTCGACGATCTCGCCGCCGCGGTGCGCGGCACCCTTGCCGCGGACTAGGACGAGATCGACTGCACCGAGTATGATGCAGGGGTCAGTTTCCCAACCGGGCACGCGGAGGACATGATGCTGAGTGTTGAAGAGAACGAGCTGCTCGCACGAACCGGGCCGGGCACGCCCATGGGAGAGCTCGTGCGCCTCTACTGGATGCCCGCCCTGCTCAGCGAGGAGCTGCCGGAACCGGATTGCACGCCCGTCCGGACGCGTCTGCTCGGCGAGGACCTGGTCGCATTCCGCGACACCACCGGGCGAGTCGGGATCCTGGACGAGGCGTGCGCGCATCGCTGCGCCTCGTTGGCCTATGGTAGAAACGAGGAAGGCGGCCTCCGCTGCCTGTACCACGGCTGGAAGTATGACGTGGAGGGGAACATCCTCGAAACGCCGCCCGAGCCACCGGAGAGCACGTTCAAGGACCGGATCAAGCAGCGAGCATACCTCGTACGCGAGCACGCGGGCGTGATCTGGACATACATGGGACCGAAGCATCGTGTGCCAGCCTTTCCAGAGTGGGAATGGACCCACTTTCCGCCGGAGCGCGTGGGGCTGGCCAAGACGATCCAGGCGTGTAACTGGGCCCAGGCGCTCGAAGGAGACATCGATTCCGCTCACACGGATTATCTCCACTCGTCAGACGTGCGCGGACGGCCGCGGGACCACGCCCCACGCTTCGAGGTCGAGGACACGCTCTATGGCTACCGGTACGCCGCCATTCGAGATCCGGATAGCGACGCAGACAAGCTCAAGTACGTGCGGATCACGCTATTCGCGGCGCCGTTTCACACGTTCACGCCTCCGCTCCGCACCATGCGCGACGGCGCGCCGTATGAGACGGCGACCCATCGCGTCTACGTGCCGATCGACGACGAGACGCACGCGTTCTTCAGCTTCAGTCTGAGTCGATTCGGGCCCCTCGTCGATTCTCAGAAGGAGGCCGGGCTCGAGACGGGCTACCGACCGGCCGGCAATCGCGGCAACATGCATCTGCAAGACCGGGCGGCGATGAAGGCTGGGAACTGGTCCGGAATTCAGGGAATTCGTGCCCAGGATCGCGCGATGACGGAAAGCATGGGCTTGCTCGCCCCGCGCCACAAGGAGCACCTCGGGGCGTCGGACGTCGCCGTGATTCGGTTCCGCCGACGCATGCTGGACGCCGTGCGGGGACTTGAACGAGGCGAACAGCCACCAGGGCTCGACCCATCCCTTCGCTTCGACGAGCTTCGAGCCGAGCAGCGGCTCGTTCCCACGGGAGCGGACTGGACCAAAATGTCCGGATTCCCAGAGCCCGCCTGGGTGTAGCCGCGGTCCTGGCGCCTCGGGCGCGCTCGCGCGGCGAGGATTCGCCAGACGTTCCTCCCGCGCGCATCCCCGAGCGATCGCAGCGGCGACACGTGATGTCCCGCTCTCCGGAGTTACCATCGACCCATGGATCGGTTTGTGTGCATCCACGGCCACTTCTATCAGCCGCCTCGCGAGAACGCATGGCTTGAAGCGGTCGAGTACCAGGAATCGGCTGCGCCGTATCACGACTGGAACGAGCGGATCACCGCCGAGTGTTACGGACCGAACGCGGCCGCGCGGATCCTGAACGACGAGGACCAGATCATCGACATCGTCAACAACTATGCGTCGATGAGCTTCAATTTCGGGCCCACGCTCATGAGCTGGATGGAGCGCCATGCGCCCGACGTCTACCGCGCCGTCATCGCCGCGGACCACGAGAGCGAGCATCGCTACGGCGGACACGGCTGCGCTATCGCGCAGGCGTACAACCACATGATCATGCCCCTCGCGAACGCAAAGGATCGCCATACACAGGTTCTCTGGGGGCTCCGAGACTTTCAGCACCGGTTTGGCCGCGCGCCGGAGGGGATGTGGCTGCCCGAAACGGCGGTCGACGACCCATCGCTGGAGGCGCTCGCGGAGGCGGGCATCCGTTTCACCATCCTCTCTCCGGATCAGGCCCGCGGCGTTCGCCGCATCGGCACGGACGCGTGGCAGGACGTCGAGGGTGGGCGGATCGACCCGACGATGCCATACCGCCGCCGCCTCCCGTCCGGCAAATCGATCGACCTGTTCTTCTACGACGGCGCGATCGCGCACGGTGTCGCCTTCGAGGGGCTGCTCGCAGACGGAGCGCGTTTCGCCGAGCGTCTCATGGCGGGCTATCGGGAAAACGGCGCCTCGGCGGGGCTCGTCCACTTCGCCACGGATGGCGAGAGTTACGGTCACCACCATCGGTGGGGTGAGATGGCCCTTGCCTTCGCGCTGCGCCGGATTGCGCGCGATTCGCTGGCCCGCATCACCGTATATGGCGAGTACCTGGCGTTGCGCCCTCCCACCCACGAAGTCGACATCCGCGAAAACACCGCATGGAGCTGCGCCCACGGCCTCGAGCGCTGGCGTGGTGATTGCGGCTGCAATTCGGGTCGTTCATGGAATCAGCGATGGCGAGCGCCGCTTCGCGCGGCGCTCGACGATCTGCGCGACGCCGTCGCGAGGCCTTGGGAGGAGCGAGCCGGTCGCCACCTGAACGACCCGTGGAGCGCGCGTGACGACTACATCTCGGTGATCCTCGACCGCTCGCGCGCGAGCGTCGAGGCGTTCTTCGCGCGGCACGCGCGACACGTCCTGAGCCCCGACGACCGACGCGAGGTTCTGAGCCTTATGGAGATGCAGCGCCACGCGATGCTGATGTACACCAGCTGTGGTTGGTTCTTCGATGACATCTCCGGCATCGAGACGGTCCAGATCCTCGAATACGCGGGGAGGGTCATTCAGCTTGCGCGGGACGTGCTCCATCGTGACCTCGAGCCGCGGTTCTGTCAGATCCTCGAAGGGGCGAAGAGCAACGTGCCGGAGCGCGGCAACGGGGCGGACATCTACCGCGCGCTGGTGAAACCGTCAATCGTTGGGCCGCTCGAGGCCGGCGCCCACTTCGCCATCAGCTCCGTATTCCGATCGACCGTCGCCAGCGCGACGCGCTACCATTTCGCCTTCGACGTCGAGGACTATGAAGTCCGGCAGCGCGGGAGCGCGAAGCTCGCGGTTGGCCGCGTGCATGTGACATCTGGTCTGACCTGGGACAGCGACTCGGTGACCTTTGGCGTCCTGCATTTCGGCGACCAGAACCTGAGCGCCGGCGTTCGCAGGTCCGCCGATCTCGGCGATTTCGCTTCCATGGCCGAGGAGGTGACGGCGGATTTCGAACAGGCGGACCTTGCACAGGTAATCCGGCAGCTCGACAAACACTTCGGCGGCGTTCGGTACTCGCTCAACTCGCTGTTTCGAGACGAACAGCGGGAGATCCTCGCTCCGATGCTGGCGGCGGCTGTCGAGGAGACGGAAAGCGCCGCGCGACAGGTGTTCGAGCGCCGCGCGCCGCTCGTCGCCCTCGTGCACGAGCTGGGCATTCCGCTTCCGCGCTCCCTGAAGACGGCCGCTGAGACCGTCCTGAACAGCGCGTTGCGGCGCGAGCTCGAACGGGACGAGCCGGATCTGGAGCGAATGCGCGGCATCCTGGCCTCGGTCGGACGCGCAGGCGTCGGGCTGGATGAAGCGAGCCTTCGCCAACTTGCGGGCCAGCGCGCGGTCCGAGCCGCGGAAAAGTTGGCGCGCGATCCGTCGAGCCCCAGGCTTCTAGATTCGCTGTCGGCGGTCGTCCGGGCCATCAAGCTCTTTCCATTCAACGTCGATCTGTGGCGCGTGCAGAATGTCTACTGGTCGCTGCTCCACGGGGATGTCGGCGTCTCCCTCTGCGGGGACGGTGGGCTCAGCGAGGAACACAGTGCCCGACGGCGTCGGTTCCTGGCGCTCGGGTCCGACCTCGGCATTCGCGTTCCCCACCCGTAGCCCCGCGGGGCCCCGATCCGGTCGCCCTGAGCCCTTCGGCTTCGCTCAGGGCAGGCCTGACGCAGGGTCCCCAACCCGACCCTCCCGCCGCGGCGGAGGAGGGGGCAATTTGGAGCAGGCGCGGGCCGGGGAGGGAGCGTTGAGATCGCCGCGCGCGCCGGGTGCGAGAGGCGGGTGGCGCCCACCGACGACGGCTCACCGATGGGCTGATTCGGTGCGCTGGCCCCCCGATTCCGCCATCGCCGCAAGGACCCGCTCCGCGGTGATCGGCAGGCGGGTCACTGGCGCACCGATGGCGTCGGCCACGGCGCTCGCGATGGCGGCCGCGGTGGGCACGTGCGGCGTTTCCCCAATGCCCTTGGCGTTGAAGGGGCCGGGGCCGGTCTCCACGTTCACGTTGATCGTTTCGAGAGCCGGAACGTCCGGCATCGTGGGAAGCTTGTAGTCGCCCAGGTTCTGGGTCGTGACGTGACCCTCTTCGAGTCCGACCTCCTCCGTTAGCGCGAGCCCCACCCCTTGGACGACGCACCCATCGATCTGGCCCTGGTGGCCCAGCTCGTTGATCACGGTTCCCACGTCCTGCACGGAAACGATCTTGCGCAGCCGCACCTGGCCCGTCTCGGGGTCTACCGCGACTTCGGCCGCCTGACCGGAGAAGAGCTGATTCGGACTGCGCTCCGGCGCCAGCGTCACCTGGGCATGGGCTCGCTCGTCGCCTGGCCGAAGCATCTCGGCGGCCAGCTCATCGACTGTGACGACCCGTCCGTTTGGGCGCCCGGCCTCTCGCCAGCCACCAGACGTCCACTCCGCCTGCGCCACATTCAGCATCTCGGCGGCGAGAGGAGCCAGCTGCTCCTGGACCTTGGCGCTCGCGGCCATCGCGGCGTGGCCGGCGGAGTTGGTGATACTGCTTCCCCCGGATCCCACGTCAACGGGAAGCATGTCGGTGTCGCCGTGCACCACGTGGACCCGGTCGAGCGGCACGCCCCACACCTCGGCGACCACCTGGCCGACGACCGTGAGGCCGCCGGTACCCTGGTCGGGGACCGCCGTGATGGCGGTGATGGTGCCGTCCGGGTTCAGCGTGATGTCCGAGCTGGCGGTCCCGGCGCCGGTGCCCCGGGCGCCTACGGCCACGCCTCGTCCCACGTGGGGCGGCTTCGGCTCGTTCCACCCAATCGCCTCCGCCGCGCGACGCACGGCTTCCGGCGCGAACGTGCTGGAGGGGAGATTCTTCAAACGGAGCTCCAGCCGATCGATCCCGAGCGCGCGGGCGACCGCGTCCATCTGGGCCTCCTCCGCGAATACCGTCTGGGGCTGGCCGGGGGACCGCATGTACGCGCACGGTACGTTGTTCGTGTAGACCATGAGGGCCTCGATTCGAACATTTGGCACGGCCCACCACCCAGCGGCATTGTTGGACCCGCCCAGGTTCCCATTGAACAGCGGCGGCTTGTGGCCGCCATATGCCCCACTGTTCCACAGCACCTGGGCATCCCAGGCTGTCAGAATCCCGTCGCGCTTCACGCCGGTGCGGAGGCGGATGATGGCCGCGTGGCGTGGCGTTCCCACGGCCAGCTCCTCCTGGTAGGTGTTGACGAACTTGACGGGCCGCCCGGTCGCCCGCGCGAGGTAATACGCCGCGGGCGCGTCCCCCGGGCTGGCCTTCGCGCCGAACTCGCCGCCCATGTGTACGGCATGGATGACGATCTGTTCGACGGGCAGGCCCAGGGTGCCGGATAGCTCATTTCTGAGGGCGAACGGGATCTTGTTGAGCCCCCAGAATTCGGCTCGCCCGCGCTCGTCGACGCGCGCCGTGCAGTTGTAGGGCTCGAGGTACGCCTGATGCTGGATCTGCGTCTGGTACGTGTTCTCGATTACGACGTCCGCCTGGGCAAAGCCGGCGGCGAGATCGCCCCGCTCGACAACGAGCCTCGAGCAGACGTTGCGTAGCTCCTCTGGAATCCCCTCCGGAAAACCCTCGTACGATCGAAGGTCCGGATGGATCAGCGGAGCGCCCGGTTCGAGCGCGAGAACGGGATCGAAAACAGCCGGTAGCTCTTCGTATGCGACGGCGACGAGCTGCGCCGCTTCTTCCGCGACGTCGCGATCGTCCGCGGCGATAATGGCCACGACGTCGCCAACGTACCGCACGCGATCGCGACAGATGACCTCGTAGTCCTTGATGGAACGCCCCACGCGCTTCGCCGGGATGTCGGCCGCGGTGAGGACGGCCCGCACTCCGGGGAGCGCCCTGGCTCGCGCGGTGTCGATCGAAACGATGCGCGCGCTGGGTACTGGACTCCGAACGTTGATCCCCCAGAGCGTACCGGGGAGGACGACGTCGACCGCGTACGTCGCTTCGCCGGTTACCTTCTCACGCCCTTCGATGCGGGGGATCGGCTTCCCGATTGTCGAAAACGCAGGCGCCATCGCCATCAATGCCTCCCAGCCTCTTGGTGCCTCTCATTGTGCACCAGCGCGCCGATGCCTCGCGATGGCGATCTGATGACGGGAAGTATCGGATCAGCGCGGGCTTGATCCATCGGTGTCCTGGCGTCTACACTGGCCGATGTTACAAATTGTTACCGCCAGGGAGGCGAACGTGGACTCATTTCGCAGAATCACCGGACTCGTCGCGGCCATCTTCTCGGTCGGTCTCCTGGCGCTCCAATCCGGACCGGTCAGCGGTCAGGCAGAACCGAAAGTCGACCAGTACGTCGTGACCAAGGTTCTGCCGAACGGCGATGTCGCCGGCACGGTGCTGAAGCCTGCGGGGACGGTCGTGCAGGGGCCACTGCTGGCTGCGCCGCCGTCGGGACCAGCGGTCGACAAGCCTCTCGGCCGATCAGCGATCGCCGACTCAGGCGGCTCCGCGCCAGCGAGCCAGGTCGCTGAGACACGGGTGGGTGACGTGACGACGCAAGCGTCCGGCACGTTCGTCCTCAAACGCGACACCGCCCTCAGTCCGACATCGGGCACCTCGAACGTCAACGAGCCGAATGTCGGCGTTCAGGGCAGCACCATCTTCCAAACGGGCAACTGGTACGCAGCCGTATCCTCCAACAACGGGTCCACCTTCTCGTACATAGATCCCTCCACGACTTTCCCGGAAGCCCCGTTCGCTTTCTCTGCGGGCTTCTGTTGCGACCAGCGCGTGGCCCAGGACAACAGTCGCGACCTCGTTTTCTGGTACCTCCAGTACGTCAAGACCGGGTCGACCTCCACCGACACCAACGGTGTCCGGATCGCCGTCGCCCACGGCGCGGGCGATCTCGCCTCCAACACGTGGCAGATGCACGATTTCACGCCGGCGGATTTCGGTTTCGGCCTTGGCAAGTGGCTCGACTATCCCACGTTGGCGGTGAGCAACAACTTCCTGTACTTCACAAGCAACGTGTTCGACACGAACGCGACGAGCAGCAGCATGTCGGTGATGGCCCGCATCCCCCTCGACGCGCTGCGCGATAACGTCTCGTTCACGATGAATACGCTCGTCAACCAGAGCCGCTTCTCCGTGACACCAGTATCCGGCGCCACAACGACGATGTTCTTCGGATCCGTATCGGGCAGCACCTCAGTCGATGTGTTCCGGTGGCCGGAATCAGACTCGTCTCCGACGATCACGACGGTCTCGGGCCTCTCCGGATCGAGCAATGCCACGTTCAGCTGCACTGGGCCTGACAATCTCGATCCGTGCACGCGCGCGGACCGGCGAATGCAGACCGGCTGGCTCAACTCGACCGAGCTGGGATTTATGTGGGACTCGGCGAGCATGACCGGGCGGCCGTTCCCGTTCGTGCGGGTGCTGATCCTCAACCCGTCCACCCTGGCGATCGTGTCGCAACCGGATATGTTCAGCACGAGCACCGCCATTCTGTACCCCGCGGTCGCGGTGAACGCGCGCGGGCACATCGGTGGTGAAGTCAGCGTGCTCGGGGGCAGCAGCCTGCCCACGATCGAGGCGCTGATTCGGGACGATTTCTCGCCGGACGTCACGACAAGCGGTTGGGAGATCCACCAGGTCGCGACGAGCACCAACGGGACCTCAGGGCGCTGGGGTGACTACACCGGCGCGGTGGCCCATGACCAGTTTCCAAACACCTGGCTCGCCGTGGGACACGTTCAGCAGGGCGGAAGCGCCAACGCGAACGTGAAACCCCACAATTTCTGGTTTATGCGCGAGCGCGACGACCCCGGTGGGGTCCTGCCGACCTCCACGCCCACTCCGACGGGCACGATTCTCCCCACCTCCACGTCGGCTCCCTCGCGCACGCCGACGCAGACCGCCGCGGGCACCCTGACCCCGCTCCCCAACTCGTCCTGCTCCGGATCGGCGAGCGACGTGCGGCCGATGCTGCGCACGAGCGCGCCGCGGCACATGACGATCGTCGACACGGCCACGGCGCCGATGGCATCGGCTCGAACCACCGCCCAGCCCCTGTCCACCACGCCGGGCTTCACGACGATTACCTGCGAGACGTTCGAGGGCTCCTGGCCGACCAGCTCGTGGCTGACGTTCGACAACTCGGCGGCGACCTTCGGCAACGGCCTGTGCTGGGCACCGGTCGCATTCCAGGCGCGCTTCGGCTCGAAGAGCGCCTGGCCCGCCGCCGGGTGCTCCGGTGCGCTCAACCCCGCAACGTCGAACTACGCGAACAATATGGACTCATGGATGATCTTCGGGCCGTTTAGCCTCGCCGACGCGGTCGACGGCGATGTCCGGTTCAGCCTCTGGCTGCAGACGGAGATCAACTTCGACTACGTGTACTGGGGCGCTTCCATTGATGGCGAGGAGTTCCAGGTCACCGGGCTGTCGGGACGCTCTACGACCTCCGAGCCGCCCACGGCCAACGGCTGGCTTGACGAGGTCATCGATCTGAAGAACGCGCCGGCGCTCGGGAACCTCATGGGCGAGCCGGTCGTCTACATCGCGTGGATCTTCCAAAGCGATAGCAGTATCACCGACAATGGGCCGTTCGTCGACGACGTGCTCATCGAGAAGAAGGTGAGCGCGGCGGCGACGCCTACTTCGCCCCCACCGACGTCGACGTCGCCGGTGAACACGCTCGTGGCGTCGCCCACGCGGACCCAGACGCGCACCCCGACCGCGACGCCGACCATCGGCGGCGCCATCGGAGGTCGCAATCTCTCCATTACGACGAATAGCAGCGGCGTCCTGCTGAACTGGCAGCCCGGCGGCGCGCAGTCCGGCTACTTGATCCTTCGCCTGGCAAACGGGGTCCTCTCGACCCTCCCAACCGGCGGCCCACTTCCGTCTGCCGCCACGAGCTTCACCGACTTCAACGCGCCGTTCGGCATGGACTGCTATTTGCTCCTGCCGCTGGGGACCTCTCCGCAGGCGCTGTCGGACGTGCTGTGCGCCCTGGTGGGATTCCACACGCCCTCTGGGTCTCCACAGAACTTCACCCTCGCGCTCAACCAATCGACGACGGCCAGCCTGACGTGGAACGGACCGTTCGGTGGCGGCCAAGATAGCTTCCTGGTGCAGCCCATTGGTGGAGCGGGTCAGGTGGTCGCCGGAAGTATCAACAGCGCGCAGCTGCCGACGAACGGCATGTCCTGCTACGCGGTCGGCGCCCTCAGCGGTCCGACGCTCCTGGGATACACCGACATCCTGTGCGGGCTACCGGGCGTCAGCAATCTCGCGACGGATTCGCGGGCCGCGGCGCGCGGCGCCCTTCAAGTGGCCACGCCGAACAGGCTCGGCTCGCGCGGCGGGCCGTGATAGGAGGCGCGAACCCCCTCACGCTCACCCGATCGTCGGGGGCGAGGGGGTTCGCGCCTCGTCGAGATTCTCGATGGGGACGGGCTCGATAGGCTCGGCCAGATCGAATCCGAACACCCGCGAATAGAAGTACAGCTCCGCGTCGAGCGCGCGCGCGATCGAATCAGACCGGCGGAACCCGTGCTGCTCGCCCGCGAACGTTATGTACGCGACGGGCAAGCCCTTGCGCCGGAGCGCCGCGACCATCGCCTCCGCCTGGTTCGGAGGCACGACAGGGTCGTCGAGTCCCTGGAGGATGATCATCGGGCTGGACAGCCGATCGACGTGGTGGACCGGCGAACGCTCGGCGTACAGGTCGCGCTGCTCCGGATAGGGGCCGACGAGCCGGTCGCAGTAGTGGGATTCGAACTTGTGCGTATCGCGCGCCAGCGATGCCAGATCGCTGATGCCGTAGGAGCTGGCGCCCGCGGAGAACACGTCGGTGAAGGTGAGGGCGGCGAGGGTCGTGTAGCCGCCCGCACTGGCGCCCGTGATGGCGAGCCGGCGCGGGTCGACCAGCCCCCGCTGGGCTAGCCATCGTGCCCCATTGGCGCAGTCGGCGACGTCCACGACGCCCCATTCCCCGTCGAGCCGCTGGCGGTAGGCCCTCCCGTAGCCGGTGCTCCCGCCGTAGTTGACGTCCAACACGGCGAATCCCCGGCTCGTCCAGAACTGAATTGCCGGGCGATACGCCGGGGTCGTCGCGCCCGTCGGTCCACCATGGCTCATCACGATGAGGGGCGGGAGCGAAGCCGGCGGTGCGACGAAGTCGCGATTCCGGGGGCGATAGAAGAATGCGTGCGCGGGCTCGCCACCCTCCGATGGGAACTGAACCGCCTCCGCTCGCGCGATGAATCCCGGGTCGATGGCCGTGTCGCTCGATCTCCGGATCGTGTTCGCCTGGCCCGTCGTGCAGTCCAGATCGACGATGGCGGGCCCCTCAGTCGGCGTCGCTCCCACGAACCATGCGTGGTCGCCCGATGTCCGAATGCCGCTGACCGTGACGTAGGGGAGATCGATCTGGGAGAGCCGACCATTGTTCGCGTCCAGGGTTCCCAGGCGCCAAACCCCACGGTCGCAGAACGCGCACAGCACGCGGCTCGCGGAATCGTGGAGAAAGGCGTAGGTTGACATGGCGAAGACCCACTGCGGTAAGCCGAACTCGGCCTCCCGGGGGCACAGCGCCTCGACCGCACCGGCACGAGAGCGATAGAGGTTCCACCAGCCCGACCGGTCGGAGACGAACCAGAGGCTCCCATCCGGGGCCCACTCCGGTTGAAAGATGGACTCGTTGCCGTCCCGCGCCCCAGCGATCGTGTCTGGGGTCTCGAGATCGCCCTCCGCGTTGATCCGTGCCACCCGAAGCTCCGTCCCGTCCCAGGGCATGTTGGGGTGATTCCACGACAGCCAGCCGAGTCGCTGGCCGTCCGGGCTCAGGCGCGGGCTCGCACAGAAATCGGTATCGGCAATGAGCGACCGGGGTGGACCTCCTGCGAGCGGGATCGCGGCGAGCCCATTCTCGACGACCTCCCGCACGTCGCCGCTATCGTCGGGCGGTGACACGCGGCGCTCGTACACGCAGAAGAGCAGCCCTCGGCGCGGATCGAGCGCGAAGTCGGCATATCGCCAGGAGTTGATGGGTGTCAGGGGAGTGGGCGCGTGGCCATCCCGAACCGCGTAGATCCGTTGGTCGGCATCGTTCACGAAGTACACGACGCCGCCCCCCACGGCGAATGCCCCACCGCCGTACTCGTGGACGCGCGTCCGAACGCTGAACGGTCGCGGCGTCACGTCCGCGATGGTGTCGTCGGGGGCCCTGCGCACGATTACGGAGCGACCTCCTTCGGCGGGTCGCTGCTCGATCCAATATACGGTCGCACGGTCGGTGGCCATCTGCCCGAGACCGATCGTGCCGGCGGCGATGAGGGCCGAGGTGATGGGCGATTTCCAGGAACCGTAGGGGGCGACCGTCGCGATCGTGGGCTCCGTGGCGCGTGACGCGCCTCAGAGAGTATAGGCAGGAGCGAGGCTATCGCTTGTCTGGCGACGTGGAATTTCGTGGGTCTGCCGCCACTCCACGACCTGATCGACGGTGATGGCGCAGATCCCGTGTCGGCGGGCAAAGATCACCAAGTCGTCACGGCGCGCCATGGTCCCGTCATCCTTCATGACCTCGCAGATAACGGCGGCGGGGAAACAGCCCGCGATTCGCGCGAGATCGACCGATGCCTCCGTGTGACCGCGCCGCTGGAGCACGCCCCCTGGCGCCGCTCGGAGCGGGAAGAGGTGACCCGGCCGAATGAGGTCATCCGGCGACGTGGCCGGGTCGATGAGGGCGCGAACGGTGCGGGCGCGGTCACGCGCGGAGATGCCCGACGTTCCGCCGCGCGCGTCCACCGACACGGTGAAGGCCGTGCCTCCTCGGTCCACGGATTCCGGGATCATGAGGGGAATGCGCAGCGTGTCCAGACGCGGCCCGGTCATCGGCATGCAGATGAGCCCGCGTCCATACGTCGCCATGAAGGCGATCGTCTCGGCGGTCACGTGCTCGGCCGCCACCGTCAGGTCTCCCTCGTTCTCCCGCTCCTCGTCGTCGACGATGAGGACGAAGCCGCCGCTCCTGAACGCGCGCGCGGCCTCATCCACGGTCGCGAACCCCCATCGGTCGTGACCGCAAGATGCAGTGATGGATATCACGATGCCTCCTGGAGTGTGAAAATTCGTCTCGCCCCTGCGGGGTCAACTTTTTCCCGCCGCCCCACCCCTGCCCTCCCCAGCCGCGACAGGGGAGGGAGTCCGCCATTCAGGCCCGCCGTTCACGGCGGCGACCCGCCCCCTTCCCGGCGATCTCGGACGCCGCCATCGAGCCGACACAGATTCGCAGAGCCAACATGACCGGCGCGACGGTCTGAGGAACGAAGTCACGGCACATAGATCCGCTGCAGCGCGCACACGAGTGCTTGCCTCCTGCTTGCCCTCTTGAGTAGCCTTCTGCGGGAGACGGAATGCTGAAGGTCTTGCTGGTGGAGGACAACGAGCGGCTGCGGCCGGCGCTGCGCGCAGGCCTCGACGCCACCGGGGCCGTTTCCGTCGTCCAAGCGTGTGGCCGGGGCGACGAAGCGGTCGCGGCGTGCCTCGAGCACGGTCCCACCGCCACCCTCATGGATGTGCAGCTGGACGGGCCCATGGATGGAATCGCCGCGGCGATCGCGATTCGGCGCGAGATTCCGCGGCATCCGGTCGTCTTCTATTCGATCCAGGACGACGACGCGCACTACCGGGCATTTCTCCGCTCGGGGATCCTCAGCCACTACGCGTACGTTCGAAAGTCGAACTACCTGCTGCCGGAGCTGATCGTTCCGCTGCTGAAGGACGCAGTGGCCGGCCGCAGCTTCATCGACAGCGAGATCGAGTCCCGGGTGCAGGAGGTGCGCGAGCGCGACGAGCAGTCGCCCATGGCGCTCCTCGAGCCCAGCGAGCAAGCCGTCGCCCGCATGCTGGCCGACGGGTTGAGCAACGAGCAGATCGCCGCGCGCATGGGATTTCGGGACAAGCGGACCATCAGCAGGACGAACGGGCAGATCTACGCCGCCTGGGGGCTGTCGGACAGCGCGACCGACGAGAAGGTCGCACGGACGCGGGTCGCCATCATCGTTCGGGAGGGGCGGCTCCTGAGATGGGACGCCGACGGGCATGTGTGCGCGGTCGGCGCCCACGGCGACCTCACCCCGTATCCTCTTGCCGAGCGGGCAGCCGGGCCGCCGGGGCGATAGGCGCCGCACGGTGATGGGCCGCCCGAGCGGGACCGGGTTGCGCCAGCGATGAGCGTGGCGGTGCTCGACTGGGCCGTCCGCTCGCTGTCCTTCTTCAACACCATCGCCATCTTGTGGCTCGGGCTCTCGGTGCTGCTGAATGCCGAAGAGCGTCGCTGGGGCACCTTCGTCGCCGGAGGCGGGCTCGTCGTGGGAGGGCTCTTCTTCGCCGGCCACACCACCGTGGTGAGCCGCCAGCTCGGCACGTTCAACGGTGAGATGGAGTTCTGGTGGCGAGTCGGATGGATCCCTTTCGTGAGCCCTCCGTACCTCTGGTACGTCATGGTGGCGTGGTATGCGTCCGCCTTTACGAGGCGCCTCCATCGGGTCGCGGCGATTCTCCTGGGGGCGATCGGGCTCGTCGGGCTCGTTCCGATCTTCTTCGTCAGCCCGTTGCCGAGCTTCGTCGACCTCCTCCAGCGCCGGTCCGGTGGCGCCGAGCTGGGCGGCGTGCCGATCCTCGTGCTGTTCTATCCCGCATACAGCGCCGTCTGCATCGGCCTCGCCATCGCGGCGCTCCGTCGCCCGCCCGTGTCGAATCGGTTCATGGGCGACCTGGCGCGGCGCCGGGCACGCCCGTGGCTGCTGTGCGTATCCGTGGTGCTCCTCGGGTCCAGCGTGCTGGTCGGCGCGATGGCAAGCTGGGTCCTGCACGCGGTCGCAGTCGGCGAGCTGGATCTCTTCTCGGCCCAGACCGTTGCCATGCTCAAGGCGTTCGACGTCGCGATTTCGGGCCTGCTCGCCCTGGCCACCGTGCTGCTCGGGCGCGCGGTCGTGTCCTACGAGGTGTTCACGGGCAAGGCGCTCCCCCGCGGGGGACTCTCGCGTCAGTGGAGAAACAGCCTCGTCCTGGCCGCCGGCTTCGGCGGGCTGATGGCCGCGAGCCTCGAGCTGCCGATCGACCCGATCTTTCGCCTGATGCTCGCGACCGGCGTGGTGACCGCGCTCTACGCGTTGCATAGCTGGCGGGTGTACGTCGATCGCGAAGCGAGCATCGCCCAGCTCCGGCCCTTCGTCACGAGCGAGCGGCTCTACGAGCGCCTCCTCGCGGATACGGGCCGAGGCGCGCACGAGGGCGCGATGCATCCGTTCGTCGCGCTCTGCCAGGACGTGCTGGGCGCACGGCGCGCCTATCTCATCCCCCTCGGCCCGGCGGCGCCGTTGACGGGGAGCCCGCTGACGTTCCCCGAGCCCGAGGCGGGCCCGGCCATCTCCCCTTCCGCGATCGAGCGTCTGGTGGAGCGGCTCGCATCGCCGCAGACGATGTGCGTCGCGCTCGAGCCGGATGCGTTTGCTGGCGCGATCTGGGGCGTGCCCCTCTGGAGCAGCCGAGGGTTGTTCGGCGCGCTCTTGCTCGGGCCGAAGAGTGACGACGGGCTTTACACGCAGGAAGAGATCGAGATCGCTCGCGCCACCGGCGAGCGCTTGATCGACATGGAGGCGACGGCAGTCACCGCGGGGAGATTGATGGCGCTGGCGCGTCAGCGGCTATCCGAGAGCCAGGTGCTGGACATGCGGACGCGCCGGGCCCTCCACGACGACGTGCTTCCTCTCCTCCATGCCGCCCTCCTGTCGGTGACAAGCCGAGCGGGCTCGGCAGACCACGCGCGGAGCGGTCGACGCGCCACGATGAGCGCCGCGTCTTCCGACGTGGCCCGGCTGATCGCCGATGCCCACCAGGAGATCGCGAGCCTCCTGCGCACGATGCCACCAACGGCCGCTGCGCGCATCGCCCAGGTCGGGCTCCTGCCCGTCCTCAGAGATGCCGTCGAAGGGGATCTCGGACATGCCTTCGCCCAGGTCTTGTGGCGCATTGACGCGGAGGCGGAGCGCGCGATGACCGCGCTCTCGCCGTTCCAGGCGGAGGTGCTGTTCGGCGCGGCGCGAGAGGCGGCTCGCAACGCCGCGCGCCACGGCAGCGCCGACCCAGCGTCGGCTCCGATCCACCTGTCGGTGGCGGCAACGGTCGGAGATGGCCAGCTCGACCTTCGCGTGGCCGACGACGGCATGGGCATGGGGGCGGGCGTCGGAGCGCCGGGCGGCGGGTCGGACGGCGCGGCGCGCGGGACGGACGGGCGCACGGGGCAGGGGCTGGAGCTGCACAGCGCGATGATGGCCGTGATCGGCGGAACGATGGTCGTGACGAGCGCGCCCGGGAGCGGCACGACCGTCCGATTGACGCTTCCCCTGGAGCCCGAGGAGCGGGCATGGGGCGAGCAGAAACCCCCTTCCCCTCGTCGGGCGACAGACGAGGCGGGGTGATGTCCCCCCGCCCTCCCCCGCTGTGGCCGGGGAGGTGAACCCGGACCGATCGACGCCGAAGAGCGCGACGTTCCCCCCCCGCTGTGGCAGGGGAGGGGGTGGAACTTCCCTCTCCCTCGACGGCGGCGGGAAGAGAGGGGGGTGACGACTACCGGGCCGACGGCGCCAGGGCGCGAAGGTAGCGCTCGGGAAGGCGCCGAGGCCTTCCCCCACGATCCGTGATGACGTGGCTCGTCGCGCCGGTGGCCAGGACGCGCCCATCCTGGGCGAGGATCTCGTACGCGAACGCGATCCGGCGGCTGTTCGCCGAGGAGACCCGAGTTCGCACGGTCAGCTCGTCGTCGTAGCGCGCGGGGGCGCGATAGTCGCACGAGGCGCTCGTGACCACGACGAAGCAGCCGTCTTCCTCTTCCATCGCTCGATAGGCGAGACCGCGCTGGCGGAGCAGCTCGGTGCGCCCGATCTCGAACCAGACGAAGTAGCTCGGGTGGTAGGCGATCCCCATCTGGTCGGTCTCGCCGTAGCGGACGCGCACCGCCACGTCCACGACATCGCTCACGAGGCGGACGATCGCGCGGGGCGCCGAGGATGGGCGCGCACGTTAGTCAGTGAACGTGACCGTGGCGGTCGAGCAGAGATCGATGGCGTAGAGGTAGCCTTCCTCACCGCTCTTCCCGACAACCTTGATGTCGTACTGGCAGTCCCCCTCCTTGAAATCGGAGAAGGTGATCTGGATGGAGCCGCCCGGCTCGAGGACGCTGTTCCCCAGGACGTCGTCCTGCCAATCGTTGATGGAGCTGGAGGACACGTACGCGTAGTCGATCTCGACGGAGCTGTTGTTCACGAGGGTGAAGTCACGTGGATCGGCGTGAACGACGGCGGGAGCAGTGACGAGCACGGCCAGCGCGAGCGCCGAGACGCTGCTGATGGCAGCGGATACGAGTCGAGCCATGGGGTTGTTCGCCCTCCGTCCCTGGCGGTCGGGGGCAGTATAGCAGGGGCGGTCGGAGGCCAAGCGCAAGTTGAAATGCTTCGCCGTGGGAGTTATTCTGACTTCGAAACTGGTGCGCGGCAGACCTGGTGAGGTCTGTGTTCAAGGAGATCGTTGATGGTTGCAGACGTTCAGGTTGCGAGCGCCGTTCTGAGCGAGCGGGCGGTCGAGCGTCAGAAGCGCTGGGTGCTCGGGATCGTGAATCTCTCGCACACGATCAACCACATGAACAGCTCGATGATGTCGATCCTGTTCGCCGTGATGATGGGGCCGCTGGGGTTTGGGTACGCGGAGCTGGGCGTGCTGCAGACGGTCAACACGCTCGTGTCAAACGGACTGCAGGCAACCTACGGCGTCATCGCGCAGTACGTGAAGCGGTCGATCATCCTGGGCGCGGGGAACACGCTACTCGGGCTCGCGAGCATCGCGACCTCGACGGTCACGGGCTTTCCGCAGCTCGTATTCTGGCGGGCCATGGCGGGCGCGGGCTCCAGCCCGCAGCATCCGGTCGGCTCGACGATCCTCTCGACCTATTTCGGCGCGTCGCGCGGGCGCGCGCTCGGGCTGCACAACACGGCAGGGAACGTTGGGACGCTCATCGCGCCGCTCTTGGCCGCGGTGATGCTGGCCGTGTTCGACTGGCGGATCGTGGTGATCATCATCGGGATCCCCAGTGTGTTCATTGGCCTCTCGTACTTCTGGCTCCGGGACGTCGTGCGCCCCTCGGACAGCCATCGGGCGCGCGGGCGCGCGGGCTGGGGCGCGTACGTGGCGTGCCTGAAGAACCGGGACCTGATGCTGGTGAGCGCGCTCATGATGGTGGGGGCCGCTGGCCGCGGGGGTGGAATCAACCAGACGTATCTGGTGCCGCACTTCATCCACGACCTGGGTATCGAGAGCGCCATCGCCGCATCGCTTCTCACGATCGTGAACGCCGGCGGGCTCGTCGGGCCGCTGGCGTGGGGATGGATCTCCGACCGGATCCCGCGGAAGCTGGCGATGCAGGCGTCATTGATCCTCACGGCCATCGCCACCGTGTGGCTGGGGATCGAGGGCTCTCTTGGCGCGCTGCTGCTCCTCAACCTCGCGATCTACGGTCTCGTGGTGCAGGCACGCGGGGCGATCACGCAGGCCATGGTGGGCGACTACGCCGGCGAGGAGCTGGAGGATGCCGCCTACAGCATCTACTTCACGATTGGGTTCATCAGCGCGCCCTTCTGGACGCTCCTCATGGGCGCCATCATGCAGAACGCCGGCTTTGAAGTGGCCACCCGGGTCATCTCGGTCTCGTACCTGGTTGGCGTGCTGCTGCTGATCCCACTGCGGCTCAAGCCGCGCCAGACGGCACGCGTCGGAGCGGCCTAAGGCACGCGACGGCGCCAACCGCCGGAAAGCTCACGCCATCGCGAGCAGGTAGCGCGCGACCTCGTCGACGTTCGTGAGCATCGGGTAGTGGCCGGCGTCGATCTCGGTGTAGGTCCCGCCCAGCTTCTCCGCCGTGCGGCGCTGGTGCGCCTCGGATGGCTGCGGGCTCCGCTTCCCACGCAGCACGTCCACCCGCCATGAACGGGACCAGAACTCACGTAGGTCCACCGGCTCCTCCGTCGGCGCGCGTGGATGGAGCGTGTACCGCGCGACGGCCCACTCGCGCATGGCGGGCTCGAGGTCGGCGAAAGCCCGCGCCCGTACCTGGTCCGGTGGAAGCCCGTCGGCCAGCAGGCTCGGGTCGCGCGGCGGGCGGTTGTTGATGGCGGCGACCGTCTCTCCGGGCATGGGACACAACGCGTCCACGAACACCAGCCGCCGAATCCGGTCCGCCGCCAGCTCGGCCGCCCGGGCGATGACCATCCCGCCGCTGCTCGTCCCCACCAGGATCACGTCCGAGAGGTCCTCGTAGAACATCAGCCGCGCCACCTCGGCCCCTTGGGTGTCGAGGGTGATCTCGGGGCGCAGGGCGTGGGCCCGCTCCGCGCAGCCGTCGAGGCTCGGCCGATACACCAGGTGGCCCTCTGCCTGGAGCCGCAGCCCAACCGGCTTCCAGGTCCATCCTCCCTGCCAGGACCCGTGGATCAGGACGTACGTGGCCATTTCTCGCTCCCGTTGTGGCTTTCGCCGAATGCTCATTGCCGTTCGCCCTTGGGTTGTCGAAGGGCCCAGCGCGAACGGTTCTCGTGGGTCTTTCGGAATCCCTACAACGCCTGAAAGACTCGGCGCCCGTTCAGACGGACGAGACGCCCGAACCCCGGATGGGGGAAGTGGTTCGCGCAGAGGAGCAGGCGCTCCGCCTCGGCGCGGTCGAACGTCGCCTGGCGGGTCCGGCAGGCCGCCTCCGCGTCGACGTCGGCGCTCGCGCTCCATTCGATCTCCTGTACCTGCGGTGGCGTATGCGCGACGTCGCCGATCACCATCGCCCGCTCTCCCCGCGAGGCGATCATCGCCGCCTGATGGCCGGGCGTGTGGCCCGGCGTCGGGACGAGGGTGACCTCGGCGCTCACGCTGTGCTCGCCGTCGACCAGCTCGATGAGCCCCTTCTCGAAGAGGGCGATCGTTCCGGCTAGGTATGGCGACCGCTCCCGGATCTCCGGTCGCTCGAAGTGCGCCCAGTCCTTCCGGGGCGCGAGGTAGCGCGCGCGGGGAAAGGTGGGCTTGGCACCGCCCTCATGGAGCAGCGCGTTCCAGCCGACGTGGTCGCGGTGGAGGTGCGTCATGGCGACCACGTCCACATCGCTCGGCGCGATCCCGACCGACCGGAGCTCCTCGAGGAGCTGGCCGCGCTGGCCTCCCGCGCGCTCGTGCGGGCCAGGACCGAGCCCCGCGTCGAGGAGGATCGTCTGGGACCGTGACCGTACGGCGTAGCAGGTCGCGGACGTGGCGATGCTGTTGTGCTCCAGCAGCGCATCCGGATAGATGGCGCGGTACTCCTCCCACAGCTCCGCCGGTACGGTTGGGAAAAAGCCGGCGAGGGTCCAGTTTCCCACGTCCAACAGCGAGATGATCTGCACGTCGCCGACGTCGATTCGGTGCGCCATGCTGTCTCCCTCCTCGCGCTGCGGCAGAGTGTACCGCGTGCGGTCGACCTACCGGATGTCTCGGATCGACGGCATGGTCAGGAAAATGAGCGCGGAGCACGCGGCCAGGGCGACACCCATTCCCTCGACCGTCCGCTGGGCCCCGAACAGCGTCGCGAAGGACCCGGTGAGGAGCCCGCCCACGGTGCTCATGATCTGCGCCTGCTGAAACACGCCCATGATCCTTCCGCGAAGGGGTGGCGGGGAGTGGGCCTGGAGCACCGTCTGAACGAGGGCGCCGGCCGTCACCCCGGAGCTGCCGACGACCACCATCGCGGCGAGCGACAGGCCGAACACCAGCGACTGGCTGAATACGAGGAGCCCAACGCCATACGTCATGATCCCACCGACGAGCATCCAGCCCTTCGGCAGCCGGTCGCCCACCGCCGCGATGAGAAACGCGGTGCCGAGCGCCCCAAAGCCCATCGTTGTGAGGAGCAGCCCCTGTCCCTCGGGCCCGACCATCAGGATGTCCCGCGCGAACACCGGCAGCAGCGTGGCGAAGGGCACGCCCATCAGCGCCTGGACGTAAGAGATCATCATGCCGGACCGAATGATGGGATCGCGGATGATGTAGCGCCATCCCTCCAGTGTGGCGGCCGCCATCGACGACGTCTGGGTCGACGAGCGGGCGTGCGTCGGCTTGTTGGGCAATCGGAGCTGCGCCGTCCACTGCGACGCGAAGACGTAGATGAGCCCCTGAACGATGTAAGAGCCGCCGGGCCCGACAGCCGCCACGATGGCGCCCGAGATGGCAGGGCCCAGGCTTCGACTGGAGTTGAACGCGATGGAGTTGAGCCCGATCGCGTTCGTCAGGTGCGCGCGATCCACCGATTCGGGGACCATCGCCAGCCGGGCCGGCTGCTGAAACACCTGCAGGACCGCCACGAGAAATCCCGTCACGTACACGTGCCAGGGTTGCACGTGCCGCGTGATCACGAGGGTCGCGAGGATGAAGTTGAGGGTGGCGTTGGTGAGCTGATCTGCGATGAGCTGCGTCTTGCGGCCATACCGGTCGGCAGCGGTGCCCGCGAGGGGCGAGAGCAGCAGGATGGGGAAGAAGCGAATAGCGCTCACCAGGCCGAGCTGCAACGCCGATCCGGTCAGGTCATACATGAGCCAGCCGCGCGTCACCTGGTCCATCCATTGGCCCATGGCGCTGCCGAGCTGACCCAACCAGAGGAGGCGAAACTCCCGGAATTGGAAGGCCTCAAAGGTTGACCAGCGGGCCAGCAATCCGATCGGGCCGCCGACGGCGCCCATCACCGGTTCGGCGGGGCGCGGCGCCGCGGCGTCTCGCGGCGGGCGCGGCTCTCCCACGTGGCGACTCCAAAACCCAACGATATGCGCCGATGGCGACCGCTACGGCTCGCGGATCGCCTCCTCGGGCCTCCGCGCCGATTGGGCGGCCGGCTTTCGCCCGCCGCGCACGTCATTCCACGCGATGGAGAGGACGAGCGCGGCGGTGCCCACCACAATGCCCGCGTCGGAGACGTTGAAGACCTGGAACAGCTCGATGTGCGGCACGCGGATGAAGTCGGTGACGTAGCCGACTTGCGCGCGATCTACCAGGTTCCCCACCGCCCCACCACCGATGAGCCCGAGGGCGACGCGGGTGATAGCGGGCGCTTTGAGGAGCTGGCGCCAGCTCCGAAGTCCCAGTATAGCGAGCCCGACCACCGCGGCCACGGCGAGAAGCCCGCCGCTATCCTGCAGCAATCCAAACGCCACGCCGCGATTCCTCACCGGCGTCAGCTCGAGCCACCCCGGCACGAGCACGATCGTGCGAGCGGGCTCCCAGATCGTCTCTCGCACCCACCACTTCGACACGCGATCGAGGGCGATGACTGCGAGGAGCGGCGCGGCAAAGGAGAGGGCGCGCCAGGCGAGCAGCCCGGTCACTGTCGGTTCGGGCAGCCCAGCGTCGGGCGATTTGTCCTTCAGTGGGTCCCCCGTTCCGCGAGTCTGATCAGGTCATGGTACCGCGAACCCATACCGCGCCGCAGTGCGATCCGGCGTCTCGGGGACGGCTTGGATGGGGCGAGCCCCCTCACCCTGACCCTCTCCCCCGGCCGCGGGGGAGAGGGGACCGAAGGCTAGGATGGGGCGAGCCCCCTCACCCTCACCCTCTCCCCCGGCCACAGGGGGAGAGGGGACCGAAGGCTGGGATGGGGCGAGCCCCCTCACCCTCACCCCCAGCCGCGGGGGAGACGGGACGAATTATTGGGGGTTGGGACGCACGGTCGATGCAGGGGCCGTCGCGGGCCCGTGGGACGCGGTGCGGGTCCGGAGGTCCGACATCGCGGCGTCGAGCGGCTGGTCCACCACCTCCCCGGCCGCGCCGAGCGTCGTGTCGATGCGAACGTCCGGCGACACGCCGACGTTGTTCAGCACCGTTCCCTTGGCCGAATCGATCCGCTCGATGGTGATCTGGACGGCGGAGCCGTCAGCCAGGGGGAGGACGACGCTGCCTGCCACCGCGCCGGCCGTCTGCACGCCGAAGAGCTTGGCGCCGACATCCTCCTGGAGCGCGGCGGCCAGAATCTCTCCCATCGACGCCGTTCCTTCGTCGACGAGAACGTCGATGGGCCCGTCCCAGATCCTCTGGCCGGAGGCCGTGGCGGTCACCGTCTGGCCGCGCCGAATGGTCTCCTGATAGATGGGCGCGTTGGCGGGGAGGAGGTAGCCCGCGATCGCCGTTCCCACGTCGATTCGCCCGCCCGGATTGCCGCGCAGGTCGAGCACGAGGCCTCGGGCGCCCTGGCTCCTGAGCGACTCCAGCGCAGCCTTGACCTTGGCGGGCAGGTCTCCCGACGAGAAGTCCTCGATCTGCAGGTAGCCGATGTTGTCCGTCACCCGCGACTGGATGACCGGGACGTGGATCGCTCCCCGACGCACCTCGATTTCCCGATGGCCCGTGGCGCCAGGGCGGTCGATCGTGAGGCGGACGACCGTCCCTTCCTCGCCCCGGATCAAGTCCGCGGCGTCAGCGGGATCGAGGTCGGATGCGGGCTGCCCGTCGATGGCGACGATCTTGTCCCCGAACTTGAGCCCGGCCTTCTCAGCGGGGCTGTCCGGGAATACGCGCTGGACGGTAAGGGGATCCCCTTTGAGCTGCGCGCCGATCCCCACGTAGTGCACGTCGCCCGACTGTGCCTGGAGGTAATCCTGGTACTGGGTCGGCGTGTAGAACTGGGTGTGGGCCTCGTGCACGGCAGTGAGCATGGCGTCGATGGCCGAATGGGCCACGGCGTCAGGGGACGCGTCTTCGGCCAGACTGCCCCACGCGTCGCAGAACTGCTGTTGGAAATCCATCCAGTCGGTGACGAACTCGGTCTCCGGCGCCGTTCCCATGGCCTCGTCCGCCGCGTCCCGCGCCGGCTGGAGCACGTCGGCGGGCGGGATCGGCTCGAAGTACAAGAGGGTGAAGTCGTTGTAGGCCTGCTCGACGAGGTCCAGGCTCTGCTGCCCGAGCGCGCTGTCACCGCAGGCGGCTGCCGCCCATGCCGGGACTGGGCGAACGGCGACGACCAAGAGGAGCAGCGCGGCGATGAGTGTCGCCGGAAAGGCGCGCGTTCTGCGTCGATGGGGAGCACATCGGTTCGGAGTCATGGTGTTCACTCGCTCGTAGGCCTGAGAGATTCGGCGATCGAAAGGCCGATGGGGTCCGTGGCCACGACGAGGGCAACGTATTTTCCGTCCCGGATCAGCACGTGGGTCACGTTGTCGCCCGTCGCCGCCCAAACCGTGTCTGGCGCCGGTCCTGTGACGGGAACGTCCACCGCCGGCAGCCGTTCCAGCTTCGCCCCGTGGCGCGCTCGCGCGATGAGCTGGTAGGCAGTCGCGAACTCCTTCGCGTCGTCGACTGTGTCCCAGACGGTCCGCATGGCAAAGACGGCCGCCCCGTCGCTGTCCCGTCGCAGGAGCGCGTAGTCGTCACCGGCCCAGCCTTCGGCCGCTCGCTCGCCGATGTCGCGGTCGGAGTACTGCTCGATGAGGGTCCGGATGTCGAGCTCTCCAAGGGTGTTCTCGTCGAGTTCGGTCCAGCCGGGTCCCAGCGCGCTGCGGACGTCGGGAAGGGGGAGGGTGACGGGCCCCTGGCCGGCCAGATACTTCTCCGGGTGGAGCACCTGAGCTGTCGAGGCAGGCGGATTCGCCCACAAATCATCGACCGCGCCCCACGCCCCATCGAGAAAGGCATCGACGACGAAGTCGACCCCGTTGTCCTCGGGGAACATCAGCTCGCGCCGGAGGATGAGGGGCGCCTGCAGGAACGACGAGTCGCTCGTCTCGCTGTCGGCGTCTTGCCCGGTCGTTCGGTCGTAGAGGTAACGCCCCGCGTACAGCGCCTGCGCGATCCCCGCGTCGCCCTGGACGAGCGCCTGGAACGCCAGGGTTTGGTCGCTATTGGCGCGGCGGGCGTCTTCGTTCGCTTTCAGATCGAAATTCTGGTCGAGGAGCGCATGGGTGTACTCGTGCGCGATGGCCAGGATCGCGCTGGGATCGAGGTTCTCCGCCTCGTCGGACACGACGTAGATCGTCTTCGTTACCGTGTCATAGAAGCCGTCCACTTCGTCGCCCAGGAGATTGAGGACCACCTGCACCATGTCCACGCCTGGCGGGATGTAGCCGAGCGTCTCGAGCAGCGTTTGCTCCGCGTCGAGCTCGCGCTGAGTGTTGTCGCGGAAGAACATCTCCGTGTTGAGGGATCGCAGTCGATCCCTGGAGACGATCTCGACCCGGACCGGCGAGGAGAAGTCCAGGTGGCGAAGCTGGCTCACGCGCTGCTGGATGAGGTCGAGCCCTGCGCCCGGAATCGCGTCCTGCGCGAGCCCGGGCGGCGCCGCGATGGCGGTAATGGCCAAAAGGGTTGCGAGCTGGACGACGATGCGGAGCCTGCGCATGGCGAAATAGTACAAGATCGCCGCGTTATGTCCGCCGATGCGCTTGTCGCCCGTAGACGCGAAGTGTAGGATCGAACGACGGAATCCGAACGATGAAATCGGAGGTGCTCGGATGACCATTTGCCTGTCGGTCGGCGGAAGTACTGTTTACCAGAGCGATCACCCTTCGAATGACTTGCTCGTCGGGACTGTGGATGGCGTGGTGCTCCTGAGCCGGAATTCTCCCGGGTCGGAATGGTCGGAGCGACGACGAACCCTCCAGGGCAAGCACGTGTCGTCGCTGTTGTTCGAGCCGAGCCGGGGCACGCTGTTCGCCGGCGTGCACAAAGACGGAATCTACGCGAGCCTGGATGCGGGCGCGACGTGGCAGCGCCGCGATGACGGCATCGAGTTCAAGGATATCTACTCGATGAGCTGCGTTGAAGTGGACGGCCAGGTCCGCTTGTACGCGGGCAGCGAGCCGGCGCATCTCTATCGCAGCACCGATCTGGGGGCGAGCTGGGAAGCGCTGCCGGCCGTGCGATCGGTCCCCACGGTGGATAAATGGACGTTTCCCGCCCCGCCCCATATCGGGCACGTCAAGCACATCTCGTTTGACCCGCGCTCTGCCGACGTCATTTACGCCAGCATCGAGGTCGGCGGAGCCCTCAAGAGCGAGGATGGCGGACGCACGTTCCGCGACCTACCCGGCGTGTACGAGGACGTGCACCGGATCATTATTCCGCCCACCGCGCCGGATCGCCTCTACACCACTGGCGGCGAGGGCATCTGGCATAGCCCGGACGCGGGTAAGACGTGGACCCATCTGGCGCCCGCACCGGTCGGCATCTCGTACCCGGACGGTTTCGTCGTGCACCCCCACGATGCGAACCTCCTGTACACGTCCGGGTCCTTTTGCAGCCCGGGCGGGTGGCGGAAGACGATGACGGCCGACTCGCGAATCGCCCGCAGCCGGGACGCGGGGAGGACCTGGGAGCGACTCGAGAACGGGCTTCCCGAGCACGTGCACGGAAACTTCGAGGCCCTCATCATGGAAGTCTGGGCGGGCGGCTACGCCCTCGCCGCCGCGAATACCGACGGAGAGGTGTATTACAGCGGCGACCAGGGCGATACCTGGGCCAGGATTGCCGATGGCCTCCCCGCCGTGTCCAAAGCCGGGCACTTTCGGAACATCCCTCGCGGAGACGAGCCGGCGCTGGCCGCCGCGCGCTGAGCGCGTGCCACCAAAAGTAAAAGGTATCCAGAGCCCCGGAGGCGCGGAGAAATCCCCGCGCCTCCGGGGTTTCCGCGCGCGCCTTCGTACCCCGTTCCAGGCCCTCGCGCACCGTGAGTTTCGGCTGCTGTGGATCGGCCAGCTCTGCCAATCGTCGGCCGGCTTCGGCGAGCGCGTGGCGCGGAGCTGGCTCGCTCTCGAGCTGACCGGATCGGCGTTTCAGCTCGGGACGCTCGAGCTGACCCGGGGCATGGCGTCGTTGATTGTGGGAATGTGGGGCGGCGTGCTGGCGGACCGCATCGACAAGCGCCGCCTCCTCACGCTGATTCAGGCCTGGACGTTCGCCTGCTATGGGGCCATGGCCGCGCTGGCCCTGTCCCGCAACCTCGCGCTCTGGCACCTGTATGCGAGCGCGGTCGCTCTCTCCTTGGCCGATGCCGTCAACCAACCGGTTCGAACGGCGTTCGTGCCGTCGCTCGTGCCCGAGAACCTGATCATCAACGCCCTCTCCCTCAACTCCGTGGCGACCAACGCCACGCGGATGGGATCGCCGATCACCGTCGCGGCGCTCATTCAGTGGACCGGTAGCGGTGGCTGGGGCTACGCCGCTTGCGCAGCGTTATACGTGGCCGTGATCGCGAGCACGCGGATGATGAACGTGTGCGAGGGCGTGGCGAGGGCGAAGTCGTCGGCAGTCGCATCGTTTCTCCAGGGATGGTCGTTCGTCGCGCAGAATCGGCGCGTGATCACCCAGCTTGTCATTGGGACCGGCCCGCTCACCATCGGTTTCACGTACCAGGCGATGCTCGTCGCCTACGTGAAGGAGACCCTCGGCCAGGGCGCCGCGGCCTACGGCGCGCTCTACAGCTTCGCGGGTCTCGGCGCCTTGCTCGGCGGTCTGGCCGTGGCTTCCCTTGGGACCGCGGCCCGGGGCGGGCGGATGCTCGTGGCGGCAGGGCTGCTCAACGGCGGCGCGCTCCTCGGGCTCGGCGCCATCGGGGTGCTCCCTCGCGCGCTGCCGCTGGTTGCCGCGGCGGCCGCCTGCCTGATGCTGGCGGGCGGCTCGCAGACGTCGTTCCGGGCTGCCAACAACGGGCTGCTCCTCGCCGCTACCCCGAAGGAGCTGCGCGGGCGCGTCATGAGCCTCGATGGCGGCTTTCGCTCCGCTGGCACGATTATTGCTCCGCTCGTCGGCGCCCTCGCGGATTCCACCTCGACGGCCGCGGCCATGGCCACGATCGGGCTCGGCAGCCTCGCCATGGTGGTGGGCGTGCTGGCGTGGCAGCCCAGCATCCGCAGGCTCTGACCATCTGGCCGGGCCGCGCTACGCCGAGATCGGCGGGTCCTCGCGCGCCGGGAAGTAGAGCCGAAGGTGCTCCAGCGCCAGGCGGATCCGACTCTTGACAGTTCCCAGCGGAAGATTGAGATGCTCGGCGATCTCCGCGTGCGTGAGTCCCTCGAAGTAGACCAGCTCCATCACGCGGCGCTGCTCGACGGGAAGCCGCTCCAGTATCCGATGCGCGTGGCGCTGCGCTGTGCGGCGCTCGACCTCGATGGGCACATCAATGGAGTCGGCGGTGTCGACGTCGGGGTCGAGGGGATACGTTTCCTTCCGCTTTCGTGATCGAAGCACGTCGATGGACCGGTTCCGGACGATGGCGAGCAGCCAGCTCAGGGTTGATTCGCCGGACGGATCCGGGCACGCTTGTGATCGCCAAATCGAGAGGAACGCTTCCTGGACCGTGTCCTCGGCGTCGCGGGGATTGCCCAGGAAGCTCAGTGCCAGCCCGAATGCCCGCCGATGGTGTGCCGCATAGAGCGAATCGAACCACGCGAGGCGCGACGCGGACGACTTGTCACCCCGCGGAGCCGATGACTGATGGTTGTCGCTCTGTTGCATCCCTGATCCTCGAAGAGCGGTCGCAGCCGCGTCAGGGCACGACAGGCGCGCTCAGGATGGGGGCGGCGGACGGCGTCGATGCCCCCGGTTTGGCTTCTACTGTGATTTCTACGATTTTGCCGAGGGCGGAGATGGCAAGCGGAAAAGTTCCGTTGCCATCGTCGTACGTACCGGCCGAGACCGGTGGTCCATCGGGCGCCCGCACCCACGCCACGTATACGGTTCCTGGCGGGGGGTCCGCGACGTGTCGCAGGGCGACCTCCGTCGCGCCCGACCGGTGGATGATGACGTGGGAGTCGCCGCCTGCAGAGCCGGCCAGCGGAACCACGAGCAGCGCCTCGTTGAGGGTGAACTGCCGCCCGAGCACTGCGCCCAATGTGAGGGCCACAACGAAGACCGCGGCAATCGGAGCCAGGAGCGCGGGTTGCCGCGCCATCGGCCGCCTGAGGAAGCGGGCCCAGAACGATGGGCGAGCGCCCGAGCGGCGGGATTCCTCCGCGATTTCTCGCCAGATCCGGGTTCTCAGCCGGGGGCCGGGGTCCACGGCAGGGGCCTCTGCGTCGAGTCGCGCGGCCACGTCCCGTCCAATTTGGACCAGCTCCCGGCAGTGCTCGCAGTCGGCGAGGTGGCGCTCGAACGTCGCCCGTGTCCCAGAGTCCAGGAGCCCGAACGCGTAACGTACCGCGCGCTCCTCATCGTGTTCGGCGTCCCGCGCCGTCTCGCTCGCCATCTCTTCGTGCCTCGTCGCAGCATTCCTGTATGGAATACGTCACAAGCGATGGTTCCGTTTCCTTATACCTTGAATGTCTCAGCTCAGCCGCTTCGCGCGGCGCGCGCGCACATGGGGGATACTTGCGCACAGTCCCCCGGCCGCGGGGGAGAGGGGACCGAAGGCTGGGATGGGGCGTGCCCTCACCCTCGGGTCTGTGATGGAAATGGACGCGGAGACGCCCAGCTCGGTGATGTTGGCGCGCGTGTTCACCCCGACGCGCTTCCTGGTGGCCGCGGGCCCGGGGCCGGCGGTCAATAACCGGTCGGCACGGGAACCTGATGCTTCAATACGATCTCGCTTCGTGTGCGAGCAGATTCGAGGATCGCCCACTGCACCTCCGCGGTGGCCATGCCCCACCGAGCATCGTGCAGCATCGGTCGATTGTGGCGAATGGCGTCGTACAGCTCCATCGCTTCCTCGTCCATGAAGGCCATGCCTTCCCCGCGGCGCTGGCTAATCGGAACCTCGCGAAGGCCCTCGTCGCCGTACACATAGAGTCCTGCGGGGGCAGCTCGAACGTCTCCTCGGTCGAGGCTGACGATGAAGACGCCCTGGTTGCCGGGCATCCAGGGCCCTCCGTCGCTACTCACGTATGCCGTACCGGCCTCCCACGGGATCTGCGGGCCCTCGCGCCCCTCGATCAGGGCGCCGAAGCGCGTCGTCTCCTTCAGTTTTGGCTCGTCGATCGATCCACTCAGGAGCGCCTTGCGCTGGCGTGCGCGGTCGTCGATTCCCTTGTCCGTCCCCCACTTGATGAGATCGACCGAGTCGAAGTAGCCGTACGCGTTGTAGACGATGGTGGCGGGCGTACCGTCCTCGAACTCGAGCAGAGCCGTGAAATAGCCGGTGCCATTGGGGCGCTCTGGCCGCCAGCGTCCCGTCACCGCGCGCACGCTGCGGACGAGGCCTCCGCCGAGCCACCGAATGGTTTCGAGCTGGTGAGGAGCCTGGCGCCACACAATTCCCCCACCCTGGCTGTCGTCCACCTCCTGGGGCATCCGCGGGCGCAGCATCCACCCGGTGTAGGCCCACATGTTGATCGCGCGCAGGCGGCCGAGCTCGCCGTCGACAATCATTCGGCGGATCTCTTTGATCAGTGCGTTGGTGCCCTGGGTTTGCGCTCCTGCGAGGACGCGCGCGCCTGTCCTCTCCGCCGTGTCCACGACCCGCTGGCATTCCTCCATGGTCAAGGCGAGCGGTTTGCGGACGACGACATGCTTGCCGCGCTCGACGGCCCAGAGCGCGTGCTGGCCGTGAAACTGGTTGGGCGTGGCAATCCAGATGGCGTCGACGTCGGGATCGGCGCACAGGTCTTCGACGCGTTCGTAGACCCGTCCGCCATAGCGCGTGCGAAACGCGTCCAGGGCCTGCGGCCTGACGTCGGCCGCGGCCTCCAGCGAAAGCTGCGGCATGCGCTCGAGGGAAGGTAGGAACTCGGTGCTTCCAAAGCCGAGTCCCGCTACGCCGACGCGAAGGGGCCGCTCATCTGGTCGCGCCGTTGGTTGAGTCATCGAGGGACCTCCTCGAGATGATGGCATGTGCGTATGGGACCGCTCACGGCGGCCACTCAGTCCGGCTGGTCGAAGCCCGTCGGCAGACGGAGGCTAAAGGTGGTGCCCTCGCCTGCCATGCTCCGCACGGTCGCGCTTCCGCCGTGCAGCTCAGCGATCCGGCGAACGAGGGCCAGACCGATTCCCGCGCCCTTGACGGCGTCGCGGTGGGCGCGAGTCGTCCGGTACAACGGCTCGAAGAGGTGAGTAAGCTCGGCGGCCGGAATCCCCTCCCCCAAATCGCGCACGTCGATCGTAATCGCTCCATCCGCCTCGGTTCTCACGTTGACGGTGACCGAACTCGTCTCGGGCGAGCAGGCCAGGGCGTTGTTGACGAGGTGGTGG
>DASRDP010000046.1 GCA_035652535.1 Chloroflexota bacterium | reverse complement strand
GAGGTGGTGGACGGCCTGTCGGAGGCGCGACCAGTCGCCCTGGACGGGTGGGAGGTCGGCTTCGACCTGCACCCGGAGCCGGGGCTCGCACGCCAGCTCGGTCGCCCATTCCGGAATCGCGGTTCCGAGGTCGATGGTCTGGATGTCGATCTTCGCCTCTCCGCTATCGAGCAGCGAGAGATCGACGATGCTCCGCACCAACGTGTTGAGTCGGGTTGCTCCGTCGTGGATCGCCGCGATCTGCTCCTTCAGGTCGGGCACAAGATCCCGGTCGAGGAGCAGCTCGCTGAATCCGAGGATTGCGGAGAGGGGGGTGTTCAGCTCGTGGGAGATGACGTTGATCATCAGGCGCTGCTGTCGGCTCAGCTCCCGCCACGCCGCCGACTCAGCCGCGGCCGCGCGAGCCTCGACGAGCTGAGCCTCGGCAAGCCGGCGGGCGGCACTGTCGTCCGCCTGGCGCTCGGCGATGGCGAGTCGGACCTGGAACAGCTCGGGCGTCAGCGGTTTCGGGAGATAGTCGCTCGCGCCTGCGTCGAGGACCGCGGACAAATCGCTGGCGTCGCTGCGACCGGTGACGATCAAGATCACGCTGCGGTCGCCCCAGGGCAGGCCGCGGATCCTCCGGCATAGCTCGAGACCATCCATTCCCGGAAGCATCCAGTCGGAGAGGATCAGGGGGAACTCGTGGTTCATGCATTGCTCCCACGCCTCTTCCGCGCTGGTGCACAGCACCACGTCGTGTCCCCGCTCCCGCAGCGCGCGCTGCAGGATCCTGCCCATGAACTCGCTATCTTCTACGACGAGAGTTTTCATTGGGGCCCCGTGAAATCTTGCCGCCGTTGCCAGCTACGACGCGAACGTTCCCGCATGCACGTTCGCGATGGCCTTGTTGCCGATGTCGAAGATGAAGCGGGCGGCAGTTTGCCCGCCGTCCTCTTTGTCGAGTAAGGCGGCCTGGTACCCGACGAGGGAATAGCTGACGTAGATCTTTCCGTCAGCCTCCGGTCCGGACTGTCCGCCGATGACCGGGATGCGTACCGCCTTGGACGCGGCCTCGTAGACCTCGGCGGTCACCGCTGTCAGGTCGATCATCACCGCGCCCGCGTCCTCGAGCGCCTTCGCCTTGGCGGTGATGAGGTCGACGACGTCGTCGCCGCCATGACGCTCCCACCAGGCTGTGAAGCCGATTTGGGGATAGACAGGGACGACGCCGCTATCGATCACGCCGAGGACGACCGGGAAGAGCCTGTCCATGTCTTCGCGGATGTCGACCTTGACCATCTCGGCGCCTTCGCCAGCGAGGCGCCGGGCGGCCTCCGCCGCCGCTTTCGGGCCCGCGTTCACTGCCGAGCCGGGCATGTCGCAATTCACCAGGGCGCGTTTCGCGGCGCGCGCGACGGCGCGGCAGAACGGCGCCATCTTCTCGACGGTGAACTCGGACTCATCCTCGATCCCGAGAAAGGTTCGCGAAACGCTGTCGCCGACGGACAGCACGTCAGCTCCGGCTCGGTCCATGATCTGGGCCATCTGCGCTTCGTAGACGACGGCGGCCGCGATTCGCTGTCGCTGGCGTTTCATCTCGTGCAGGGTCTGGATCGTTACCTTTTCGGCCACGTGTTCCCTCCTCCGGTCGCGCGAGGACGATTCGCGCAGTCGCTGGAACGTCGATGCGCGATAGTACCACGGACCGCAACTTTGGATGCGTGGAACACCTGCCGAGCCACCATGAAAACGGGGATGGACCCGATTTGGAGTCCACCCCCGTTTGGCTTTGGCCACCGGCCGCCCAGTGGAGAGGGCAGCTCGGAGAAGGGAACGTCTGCCCTGGGCGGCGGTGGCAACTCGATAGTACCGACTGTGACCACTTGTTCGGTGTTGCAACCGGATCACAGTCTATGAGAGGCCGGTTATGCGCCCCAACCTTTCTGCGAAAGCACCAGCAAGTTGCCTTCTGGGTCTCGAACGGTGACCTCCGCGTTCGGATTGCTGGGAATTCGCAACGTCTGCCCGATCGAGCGGAACCGATCGGCCGTCGTCTGCCAATCGTCGACCTGGATGCCGATGTACTGCACGCCCTGTTTGCTGGTGAGGCCCTCCTGAACGAGCGCCATGTGGATGAGCCCATCGCTCAGGTATACCGATCCGTCCGCCCCGCGGCCTTCCTCGCCCAACTCGAGCTTGTCCTTGTAAAACTCCGCAACCTCGGCTGGGCGGTCCGTCTGGATCACAACCTGGCGCACGGCCGGCAGCTTGACCTCCTCGCGTCCAAAGAAGCCGCGGGACGAAAGGTCGAAGGCGTTCCCCCACGGATCGTAGACGCGCATCTCGGCGGGGCGCCCGTCCTGCGGATTGACTCCGTGCTTCAGGTCGTGCCCGATACGGCTGAGCGCCTCGTCCACGCTGTCGACGACGAACCCGAAGTGGTTGATGCCCAGCCGCTGGTCGGCCTCACCGCCATCGGCACGGTGCGTGCCGACGACTTCGGATTCACCCTCTCGAATCGGCAGAAGGGCAAGGTTGAAGGTGCCGTCCATCACCATAAAGGCGCCGCTTGCCGACGAATAGCACTGCTCGAACCCGAATGCCTGCTGATAGTAGTCGCGAACCTTGGCGGGCTCCTTGATCATGAACGCGACGTGTCGAATCTTGGCCATCGTGCACCTCCCTCCGTGTGCCAGAGTCGATCGTCTTCGCCGGCTCCTGATTCGCGAGTCTACCCGGGATGGCGAACACGGTCAAACTCGACGTGCCCGAATGTGGCGTCGTTGCGGCCCCGGCCGCGCTGACGCACCGTCGGCCGGCTCAGCTCATGTCCCACTGGTACGCGTTCCACGCCTGTCCCGTCCCGGCCGTGCCGGCGTTCACGTTCTGGATATTGTTTGCCCCCACAACGTAGGCCGCGCCCTGGAAAAAGAGGGGCATCATCGTGACCTGATCGGTTTGCAGGTGGACGAGATCGGCAAGCGCGGCCGTCCGCTCGCCAAATGGAATCGTGCGAAGGTAGCGATCGATGTATCCGTCCGCCTCGGCCGACCCGAAGCGGGCGACATTCCCGCCTACGTAGTGATTGTCCGACGTTGGAATCACCTTGGTGGCGAAGTTCTGATCCGGGTGATCGATGCGCAAACCGCGGATGATGAAGAAGAACGCCGGATATTCGGCGCGCCACTTCAGGTCGTGGGCCGCTTCAGCACCGAGGATCTCGAGCTGGACGTCGATTCCCGCCGCCTTCCAGTAGCGGGCAACGGCGAGCGTGCCGGGCTGGTGAGCCGAATTCTGGGTATGGGTTTTCAGTGAGACCGACAGCAGCGCCCCACTCGAGTCGCGGAACATTCCGTCAGGGTCCTTCGTGTATCCGAGGTCCTGGATCATCTGGCTCGCGGCGCGCAGGTTGTAGTCGTAGCGGACGATGCTGTCCTCGACCGCTCGCCCTTCGGGAATGTCCGGCTGCACCCAGGACTGCGCAACGGGGCTGAGTCCGTAGTTCAGCGTTTCCGTCATTTCCTGGCGGTCGATCGCCATGAGCAGCGCCCGCCGGAAGTTGACGTTCGCGACGATCGGCGGATCTGGATTCATGAACTGCGGGTAGACGGGGGCGAGGTTCCCGAGAGGACCGGAGAGCTGCGTCTTGATGTCGTGCCCGGCCTCGCGGACCTGCATGACGTCCTCGGGGTACAGACCGCGCCCAAGAGGGAGTTGGATCGCGCTGGCCAAAATGGCGGCGACGAAGGCCGAGCGCTCGCTGAAGAAGCGGACCACGACCTGGTCGATGCGCGGGCGGCCCAGCACATAGTCGTCGTTGGCCACCAGGACGATGTGGCTGTCCGTAACCCACTCCTCCACCTTAAAGGGCCCAGTCCCAACGAAATCGCCCCGCCAGTAGGACAGCCCGAGGAAGCCGTCTTTGTTGTCCCGAAACGGCTGATCGAGGACGTGCTGCGGCAGTGGCCACATGGCAATCCCTCCGCCGAACATCGAATCGGCGCTAATCAGAGGCCGCCGCCAGTGGACCACGATCGTCTGGGCATCCGGCGTGTCGACACTCTCGACCAGGGCCAGCTCGGGGATGGTGAGGACGCCGGAATCCTTGTCCCGGTAGACGTCCATGGTGAAGCGGAGGTCGTCGGAGGTCATCGGCTCACCGTCGTGCCAGCGGACACCCTTCCGAATTCGCCAGGTCGTGTCCATGCGTCCGTCCGGGTGGACGGTCCAGAGCCCGTTATCCGTCGAGGGCACGTCCTCGGCGAGCCAGGCGTGGCGATTTGAGGCAAGATCGGTATATGACAGCGTGGCGTTCACGAGCTGATAGGTTTCCTGTAACCCTGGCACGCTGCTGGGCGTCCCGGTGGGATTGGTCATCTCGTGGAAAAAGCCGGCCGGCTGGGACAAGATGCCGGCGACGATCTGCTTCCTTGCGCTCGCCTGCGGCAGGTCCGTGGCGGCGGTCTGGCCTCGCGGCGCGCCTGCCGCGCAACCGGCCAGCAGTAAAGCCAGTCCGAGGGAAATCCACGCGTTCTGTGCCGACTGACGCATTTCCAGCCTCCCCTGGCCAATGACCAAGCGCGCAACCATTAGACCGCACAGCTCCCCATCGGCCGAGTCTCTATCGTAGGCCTGGCCTGCCCGCCCGTCCAGGGCTATCAGCCTGCTCAGGATCTGGAGCTGCTTGAATTTTTGATGACGTGTCGTAACAATTGTGCCTTCGCACTGGGCCGTCCAGTTCGGTATCTGACTTATCGGTCGCGTGAAACGATCCGACTCGGCCCCGGTTGGGCCACGTGACGAATCCGTGGGTCTCGAACCGAGGAGGAGACGATGCGAGTCCGAGGTCGCTTCGCTCAGCCACCGTCTATTGCGGCGTTCGTCGCGATCGCCGTCCTGTTGAGTGGCGCGCTGGGGGTGCTCTCGCAGGCGAGCCCGGTCCTTTCGCAGGCTCGCGCCTACACGTTCGCCGACGGCCAACAGGACCTGGACGCCATCGAGGGCCGTTTCACGGGCGACATCTCCATGGGCGCGCTCCAGCGAAAGGGTCTCGCGATCGATGCGCTCGTCGCGGAGAATCGCGGCCGCTTCTTCTCGTCGCGCGACCGGGACGCGTTCGATCTGCTCGCCAATGCCCGCAGGGCGATCAACCAGGCGGAGATCGGGCTCGTCGAAGCGAGCGCCAATCTCGGCGCGGAAGGGGCGACCGCGCGTGACTGTGGCGACGCCGCCGCGTCGCGAATGGTCGCAACCTATTACGCAGGGGTCGGCGCGCAGGTAGAGGTGGCGCGCGCGAATCTGGAAGCGATGGCCAAGCTTATCCCGAACGTCACCATCTCGCCGGATTCGGTCCTTACCCTCCCAGACGTGCTGCGGGGCGAGGATTTTTCGGCCGTTGCGCGTGAGATGCTGGACTGGACGAATCGCGTCTGCGTCGTGGAATCGGGCCAGGCGACCGGCGTAGGGGCTGAAGGACTTTCCCGCGACGATGTGGCGCGCCTCGTCCGCGAGCAGCTCCTGGATCCGCAGGGCGAGGCCGCCGTGTACGTTTGGCCGGAGCGCGTCTCACCAGGGGACCGGGTGGCCGCGCGGGACCGGCGCGTCTGGCCCCTCGGTCAGATTCCTCGCTCCGCCGCCATCCAGGACGCATGGTTCGCATGGATTGACGATCAGCCGAGCAATCCGCGCTTCGGGCACGACACCCGCTTCGTCTTTGCCGATCGGTCGACCGGCGCGTACGCCGTCGTTCCCGCTGATTGGTGGCCGACCATTAACGACCAGCAGGTCTGGGACACGAGCGACGCTCGCGACTCGGCACCCGAGCGGATCATCGCGGGGGATGCCCTGTCACCCGCGAAGCCTGAGGTGGCGGCGGGCAGCGAAGAAGCAAGACCGAAGCTCACCGCTTCTGCGGCGTCAGCTACCCCTGGCGACATCGCTCCGCACATGGTCTACGCGGCCTCTGTCCCAAAGGTGGACACGCTGACCGGATCCACGTGTCCTATTGCGCGGCACTACGCGGCCATCCTCGTTCTCGACCGCGACTTCGAGTTCCGCACGGAGGCGGACAGCGTCGGGCAGTTCCTGTCCACGTTCGAGGGCGGCATGCCGACATTTCGGCTGCGGCCCCAGCGCCCGAATGAGGAGCTGCCCTACTCGCCATTCCAGCCAGGGGACCCGCGGTATGTCCCGAGCACGTGGTACGTCAACGGCGATCAGGAGCGCCAGCGCAAGGAGGTCGAGAACTTCATGGCTGGCGTTGGGCGCCAGCTCCAGCCATGCGATACGCTCTTCCTCTACGTCATCGCGCACGCCGGGCTTTCGGACTACACGGCCAAGGAGAAGATCAACGGTCAGTGGGTGAAGGTCCACCACTACGACACGAACATGGGCGCGATGGACATCACCGGTGCCGACCTGGCCGACATGATCGCACGCAATATCCACTGCTGCCAGCTTACCGTCGTCCTGCAGGCGTGCCACGCTGGCGCGGCCATCTCGCACCTGCGACCCGTGGCCACAACGATTGTCGCCGCCTCGACCGCCGATCAGGTCTCGAAAGGCTCCAAGTTCACGGACCATTTCATCGAGCGGTTGAAGAATGGCGACGATCTCTACGGAGCAACGCACGGCGACCTCTTCGCGGGAAACCCGTTCTTCACCCAGACGCCGATCGTCGAGCCGGGCGCCCGTGTATGCCCGTGCGTCTGCATCGACGACCACGGCCAAACGATCTGGGTCACCGTGACGCCGACGCCGAGCTCGACGAGCACGCGGGAGCCAACGCTGACGCCCCCGCCCACCCAGACGCCCACGGCGACGCTCGACATGCCGGCGCACTGCCGTTTCGTCCTTGAGCTGTTTACCTGCGAGGAGCCAACCGCCATACGGAACATCTACGTGGGCGGGTATGGCGGCCAGACCGCTCCTCCACCACCTCCAGTGAACCCGTTTCCAACCCTGACGCCGGAGCAGACCTCGGCCCCCACCGAAATCACGTCGGCCTCGCCCACGGCCACGACCGGATCGACGCCTGCTGTTTCGCCGACCCAGACGGCGCGCGTCGTGCCGCCGACCGCCACGCCGACGCGCACCTCGACGCCGACGACCGCTTCGCCCTCTTCGACTCCGACCCCCAGCCCCACGCCGACCACGGGCTCGACATCGCAGACTATCGGCGTGGGAAGCTCGCCCTACGGCGTGGCGGTCGACGCGCTCCTCAATCACGCGTACGTCGCCAACAGTCTCGGCGGCACGGTGTCTGTGATCGATGGCTCGGCCAACACGATCATCGCGAACGTTCCCGTTGGTAGCGGCCCGATGGCTGTGGCGGCGAATGCGACCACGCACCACGTGTTCGTGACCAATCCCGGAGCGAACACGGTACCGGTGATCGACGGCAACACCAACGCGGTCGCGACGGTCGTGCCCGAGGCAAATGCCCCCTTCGCGGTCGACGTCGATCCGACGCGGAATCTCGTCTATGTGGTCCGCAACCTTTCGGGTCACCTTCAGCTCGTCGACGGGGCGACGAATACCCCGGTGAACTCGGTATTTGTGGGAAACAACCCCGTCGCGGTTGCGGTCGACCCGATCACCGGCAACGCCTACGTCGTCAACTACACGGACTGCACCCTCGCGGTCGTGAATGGCGCCGGCCTGACGGTGCTCCAGACCATCCCGCTCGGAAACAACCCCGCGGGCGTCGCCGTGAACCCGCAGACTCATCGCGTCTATGCGTCGAACTTCACTGACGGGACAGTCTCGGTCGTGAATACCCTGACGAGCTCGGTCGTGACCACGGTTCACGTTGGCAATCATCCCGACGGTGTCGCGGTGGCGCCCAGCACAAACCGCGTCTACGTCGCGAACTCGGGGTCCGGCACCGTGTCCGTCATCGACGGGGCGACCAATGGCGTTGTGCGCACCGTCTCCGTCGGCGCCGGCCCCGCCCAGGTCGCCGTCGACGACATCCGCCACCGCGTGTACGTGACGAACCAGAATGCGAACTCCGTGACCGTCTTTACGGACTGACTCCCTGGCGCGGTTGAACACGGCCAGAGGGGTGCGTAGAATTCGCGTAGTGGGATGCGCGGCAATCCCACGGCCCAGCGTTCCGACGTGGGGTGGACAATGGACGGCGAACCGAAGGCGTTCCTACCGGGCCACGCGTCCCAGGTGGGGACGGCGGACCTGGAGGGCTTCGGATTCAGCCATCTGGTCCTCGAGGTCAGCGATCTCGATCGCTCCGAGGCGTGGTATCGAGACGTGGCGGGCCTGGAAGTAATTGGCCGGAACGTCCTCTCCGAGACCGCTCCGCACTCGGTTCTTCGAATGAACACGGGGCAGCTCCTCGTCTTGCTCGAGGTCGATACGCCAGTCCCCCAGCGCCCAAACTCGGGTGCCATCCACCACGCGTTCTGGCTCACGATGGATCAATACCATGAGGCGCAGGAACGATACGCGGCGGCCGGGTACGACACGAGCGATGAGCGCGCGGCGTTTCGGTCCAAGGGTGAATACTCCATGGACGCATGGGATCCAGACGGGCACCACTGGCAAATCCAGTCGGAGGGACCGGAGGCGCAGGAGCTGATCAAGCCGGGGGTCGGCGTCGTCGAGTGCGGACCGGTCGAGCAATTCCCGGTGGGTTCCGTCACGTCGTTTGGCGCCGGCAATTTCTTCCTGGTGCACGCGGAGGAAGGATTCCTGGCGCTCTCGCGGTGGTGTCGCCATCGCAACGGCATCCTTGCCCACCAGCCGGAGCACTGGCGCTTTTTCTGCAATTTCCATGGCGCGACGTACAACTACTGCGGCGACCACACGGGCCACATGCGCGATGTTCCGCCCCTTCGGATGAATCCGGTGACGGTCGGCGACGACGGCATCGTGCGCGTCGATACCGATGTGGTCGTCGAGCGCGACGAAGACGAGGCGCCGCCCTACGCGGTGGCCCCGCTCGCGGCAGCGGGACAGCATTTCCCGGCGAGGAGAGAGGATGGCTGAAGTCGAGTGTATTAGTCACAGCGGTATTAACGTGGTGGATTTGAAGGAGGCCGAGGACTTCTACGCCAACGTCTTCGGCGGGCTCATCACGAATCGGGTGAACTTCAACACTGACGATGCGAAGCGCGGGCGGTCGGTCCACACGTCCATCGCCCTCAATGATTGGCTGTTTGCCGTGTGTCTCCCGCGGGGGGAGATGCCCATGCCGCCGGAGGACCTGGTGCGCGGCACGAACGGCTTCCGGCACGGGTTTCGCGTGAGCCAGGAGGCCTTTGGGACCCTGGTCGAGCGCCTCACGGCGCTCGAGGTTCCCTTCGAGGGCCCCGTGACCCATCCGGAGACGAGCCCCGTGGCGCAGTCCGTGTACTTCAAGGACCCGGGCGGGAATTTTCTCGAGGTCTGTTGGCGCCGCGACGCCGTTCGTGACGGAATCGTCCTCGCGGCAGGATAACGTGGCGGCGACCACCTGGGTCGATATTCGCACGCCGCCGCGCCGGGGAGAGCCGCTTGGACTCGTCGCCGGCTACGCAGGCGCAGTGATCGAAGTGGCCGACCTCGACCGGGCGGTCGGCTTCTACCGCCGGCTATTGGGCGTCGGCCAACCTTCCGCCGAGTCCGAGGGGCTGCGTCTCCAGCTCGACTCGGGGCAGTCGCTGACGCTGACCCGCAAGTCGGAGCCACGGACGTTCCCGGAAACCGCGATCCACCGCGCCTTGCGCATCCCCCACAGCCGCTTCACGGCGACGATCGCTGCCTTAGAAGCTATGGGCGTCGCGGTGGATCGATACCATGAGGACCGCGACGCCGAGTGTGCAGAGAACTACTACTGCGCCGACCCGGACGGCAATCGTCTCCAGCTCGTCGAAGCGTCGGAGACCGGAATCGACCACGCAGCCGTCGAGACCTACGACGTCGAGTGGTCCGAGGTCTTCTACACCCAGGTCCTCGACGCGCGAGTGGAACAGCGTGTTGGGTGGACCATGGATGACTTCGCCCGAGCCTGGGCCTGGGGCCGCGGCGAAGATGCCTGCGCGCCCGGGGCGCGTCGGTGGGAGACGCTCTACACCGATACGCGCCCGCGGGTGCCGCGGCCGAATGCTCAGCTCTATTTCCGCCTGGGCCCCGGCGTGGCGTTTGCCGTCTACCTGGCTCCGGAGCATCGTCAGGAGCCCCCGCCACGCGTATTTCGGGGCACGCCGCGCATCGCCTTTCGCGTGCCGCGCGGCCGTCTCGACGAGCTGGCCGAGCGCTTGCGCA
>DASRDP010000045.1 GCA_035652535.1 Chloroflexota bacterium | reverse complement strand
TGGAGTCTGGCCTGTATCATCCGGCCTCCGCGGACGCGGTCCGCCGAGCCATCGGCGACTCCCTCGGGTCTGGAGTGGCGCGGTTCGATCAGATGTACGGCGACGTTTGGGAGTGGACGCAGAGCGCGTATCTCCCATATCCGGGCTATCGTGCGCCAACGGGCGCCCTGGGTGAATACAACGGCAAGTTCATGATCAATCAGATGGTGCTGCGCGGCGGTTCGTGCGCCACGCCGCGAAGCCACATTCGGCCCACCTATCGCAACTTTTTCCACGCTGGAGATCGCTGGCAGTTCATGGGGCTGCGCCTCGCCCGCGACGCTTAGGTTCGCCACCAACCCGCCCGCGGGCGATCCACGGGCCGCGATGGATCAACGCCGCGACACCGCCGGACGAGGTTGCGCCACCTTCGAGTTATGAGCAATCATCCCGGTGTCCAGTGACAGCAGGAGAACCGAGATGCTCACCGAGGAAGAGAACCGCATCCTGACCCAGGTCGGCCCGGGCACGCCCATGGGCGAGCTTCTGCGCCGATACTGGCACCCGATCGCGTCAGCCGATGACCTGGCGCGGGATTCGGTCCGGCCGGTGCGCCTCATGGGGGAGGACCTGACCCTCTTTCGGACCGAGGCGGGAGATCTCGGCCTCGTCACCGACCGGTGCGCTCATCGAGGCATCTCGCTGGCCTATGGGATTCCGCAGGCGAATGGCCTGCGATGCGCGTATCACGGGTGGACGTATGACACGGAAGGCCGAGTCGTGGAGATGCCCTTTGAGCCCGCGTGCCTGCCGCTCCGAATCCGCGCATACCGCGCGCAGGAGCTGGGCGGCCTCATCTTCGCCTACATGGGCCCGGAGCCGGCTCCACTCCTGCCACGGTGGGACGTGCTCGTCCGCGATGACCTGAAGAAGACGGCTCGGTTTACTGCGCTCCCCTGCAATTGGCTGCAGTGCATGGACAATTCGCTCGATCCCATCCATTTCGAGTACCTGCACGGCATTTACGGCAACTACGTGATGAAGCGCGCCGGCAAGCCTCCGATGGTGAACCCGGCCCGCCACGTCAGGATCGACTTCGACGTCTTCAAGTACGGCATCTACAAGCGTCGGCTTGTGGAGGGCCAGAGCGAAGACGTGACCGACTGGACGATGGGGACGCCGATCCTGTTTCCCAACATTCTGGCCGGCGTTGCCGTCGATGGGAGCGCCGGATATCAGTTCCGGGTGCCGGTCGACGACTCGCACGCCCTCAACATCAACTACAACGGGGCGGCCCTGCCGGTCGGAGAGCGGGGAGGGCTGCTCACCGTGAAGCACGAGCCCCTGCAGTACGACGACGCGGGGCGAATCGTTGCTACGTACATCACGCGACAGGATGAGATGGCCTGGGTGGCCCAAGGCCCAATCTCGGACCGCACGACCGAGCACCTCGCCACCTCGGACAAGGGCATCCTTTTGTACCGCAAGGTCATCCACGAGAACATCGAGCGGGTCGCGCGCGGGGAGGACCCGATGGGCGTCATTCGCGATCCGGCGGAGAATTTCCCCATGATCACTATTGACCGCAAGAGCACGCTCGCGGCATTCAAAGTCGGCGTGACGGAGAATCTCGGCGGGCCCGGCTACTACGTGGACGAGGCGGCATCGCGCGGGCCCGGTGCGTAGCGGCGCCGAACGGTCCTTCGGCGAGCTCAGGACGAATGGTCGCCCCGCCCTCAAATCTGCCAGAGTGGTGCGAGCTGCGTCGCGACGAGCGTCTCGTATTCCACAGGCTGCGAGAGCAGACCGGCCTCGAGGGCAAACCGGCTCGCCGCGTCCACGGCCGCGCGGGAGATCGCCGGATCGTAGAACTCGGCGTCGCGGGCGATGAGGTCGGCGATGATCTCGGCTTCCTCGGGCGGAAACCAAACCCGTCCAACCTTTGTCGCCTGGGCGGGTTCCGCACGAAGCTGGCGCTGCGTCGCGACGATCGCGCGAACCGCTGCTGCCGCCGCCTCGGGGTGGTGCTCGACGAAACGATCGGTGGCAAGAAGGGCGGGAAACGTGTAGTCGCGGGCGGCCGGCGGCCCGTCACCGCGGCGAATATCCAGCACGACCGTGGCGAGCCCGCGCCGAACCGCGTATTCGGCCCGCATCCCGTTGCCCCAGAATCCATCGGCCAGCCCCTGCTCGATGGCGTCCGCGCCGAGGCGCGCCCAGGTTCCTGGTGGATTTGGCGCGCGCACGAGCTGAATGCCGTCGCGTTCGAGGTCGAGGCCTGCGTCCTCTAGCACGCGCTTCAGAAGGAGCCCGGGGCGACCCGAGGCGCTGATGCGGCGGCCTTTCACGATGCTGAGGTCGCCTCGCTTGGGCGCGAGGTCCGCGCGCATGGCGAGGAACCAGTAGGTGTGCTGGGAGAGGGCGCAAAGGGCCTTGGCGCCGCGCCACTCGGGAAACGCGCTGAGGCCCGTATAGGGCGAGGCGCCGAGAAATTCGACCTCTCCGTCGTGAAACGCCGTCGCCGAATCCGTCGGGGTTGGGACGAATTCGACGTCCAGCCCCTGGGCGCGGAAATGGCCCAGCTCCACCGCGGCGATGGCGACGAAATAGGACGGGGATACGGAGTCCGAGACCGTTAGCTTCACCTCAGCTCCCCCGAGAGTGATCGCGCGCCCGAGTGGCCCCGCGGCGGACCGGGATGCGCATCATCGAATGGTGCGCGCGTGCGGGACCGCCACGAAGATGGCGACCGCGCCCGCGGCGCAAGCGCCCGACATCAGCGCCATCGCCCATGGCGCGCCCCAGGCTGCCGCGAGCGCCCCGATCATCATGGAGCCGGCGGTGTTGAAGACGTCCCGCTGTTGATAGACGCTCATGACGCGGCCGCGAATCTCCGGCGGCGAGTGGGCCTGAACGACCGTCTGGACCAGGGCGCTACAGAAGACGTTCGTGACGCCGATGGCGACCATGAGCGCCAGCGACACGGAGAACCATTGGGACACGGCGAAGGCCACCAGAAGGGCCCCGTACCCGAAGGCGCCGGAGACCATGAGGATTCCCTTGGGCAGGCGATCGCCGAGGGACGCGATCAGCACCGCGCTGAGCAGCGCCCCGATCCCCATGCTGCCCAGCAGGAAGCCCTGCCCGCTGGAGCCCGCGTGCAGGATATCCCGGGCAAAGATCGGGAGCAGCGTGGTGAATGGCCATGTGAGGAGGGCCACCATCATCATGACCATCATCGCTGTACGCACCGTTTCGTTCCGCAAGACGAACTGCCATCCCTCCACCGTACTGGAGAAGAACCCGAGTCGACCTGCTCCCCCGGAGTTCAGTCGGCGCGAGGAGCCCAGCTCGGGCCGAAGCTGCATCGTCCAGAACGTCGACGCTGCCATGAGCATCGCCTGGGCCGCATACGAGCCGCCCGTGCCCGCGACCGCGATCAAGATCCCCGCGACCGCCGGTCCGACACTTCGGCTGCCGTTGAACGCCACCGATCCGAGTCCGATGGCGTTCGTCAGGTCGCGCGGCGGCACCGACTCCGTCGTCATGACCTGGCGGGCGGGAAGCTGAAAGACCTGAACGACCGCGCCGGCTAGGGCGACGGCGTAGACGTGCCACGGATGCACCGTGCGCGTGAGGATGAGCGCCGCCATGATGGCGAAGAGCGCGGCGTTCGTGCTTTGCGCCGCGATGAGCTGCGTCTTGCGGCCGTATCGATCGGCAACGGTGCCCGCGATCGGCGAGAAGATGAGGAGGGGAACGACGCGAATTGCGGTCACGGACCCGAGCTGCAGGGCGGAGTCCGTCAGCTCGTACATCAACCAGCCCCGCGTCACCTGGTCCATCCATTGGGCGAGACCATTGCCGACCTGGCCGTACCAGAGCAAGCGGTACTGCCGATAGCGAAACGCTTGAAACGTGGGCAGGCGCACGAGAAGACGAAGGACGCCGCCAGGATCCTCGGCGGCCAAGCCGTCGCGGGCCGGCGGGTTGCCGTTTCGGACGGACTCTTCCGTGGCGGACTGTTTCAACGACCGCTCCGATCCGGATGTTGCGCTGGTCACGGGGCCGAGTGCCAGATGGTTGGGCGGCTATTCCCGCTCGCGCTGCGTCACATTGACTTTGAAGTGGACGTGCCCTTCACCAACTGCGCGCTCGAGCCCCTCCAGGGCCTTCTCGACCTTCTTCAGCGAATCGTTCTTGGGCTTGAGCTTGATGGCGTGGCCGTTGGGGCATGTGACGCGGTGCTCGCCCTGCACGTCGCCCAGCGTGGCCTCGACCTTTTCGCCGCATCGGGGACAGGTCACGCTGATCGGCGTGTTGAGCAGCTCTGACAACGGAGAGCCTCCTGAAGCGAAGTGGGGCGCGACCGGGATGGAAGTTGGCTCGATTATATGGACCGAAGGGCGTCGGAGGCGGTGATCGGGCCTGGAGAAGGATCGCCCCGCGCTCCGACCCGTATCATCGAGTGAGAGCCGAATGCGCAGCAGCGAGGACCAGTTGGCCAACGATGACGTTCAAGCCGCGTGGACCTACCACGAGCGCACGAAGCACTCGCCCGCCAGCGTGCGCGCAAGCGGACACCGGCTCGATTGGGATAACCAGCCGCGTCCGTACAAGCTGTATCGCGACGTGTCCGCCATTTCATTGCCTGGCGAACGGCCCGTGGCGCCAGTGTCGGCGTTCGACGTGCTCCTGGGGGGCCATACGGCTGGCGGGCGCGCTGATCAGATCGATTTCCCAACGCTCGCGACGCTGTTGCACTACTCGACGGGCATCACGAAGCGGCTGCGGTACCCGGGCGGCGTGATGGACTTCCGCGCCGCGTCTTGTACCGGCGCCCTGTACCACATCGAGGTGTACCTGGTCTGTCGTGACCTGCCGGGCCTGGAGGCCGGCGTCTATCAGTTTGGGGTCCACGACGCGGCGCTGCGTCGGCTGAGGCGGGGCGACCTGCGCGGCGCGGTCGTGGATGCCACTGCATCGAGCCGTGAAGTCGCCGGTGCGCCCGTCGTGCTGGTCTTCACCAGTACCTATTGGCGCAACGCGTGGAAATACCAGGACCGGACGTATCGCCACTGCTTCTGGGATCTGGGAACGATCCTCGCCAACCTGTTCACGATGGCGGCCGCCCATGGCGTACCCGCGTCGGTCCATCTCGGATTCGTTGACGCGGAGGTCAACCGTCTGATCGACGTCGACGGCGAGGGTGAGGCCGCGCTGGCCATCGTGGCGCTGGGAGCGCGAGGAGCCTCGACGCCGCCGACGCCGGCCGTTCCGTCTCTCCATTTGGACACGGTGCCTCTTTCGCCGCGAGAGATCGACTTTCCAGCAATTCGGGCGATGCACGCTGCTGCGTCACTGCACTCGCAAGCCGAAGTGGCCGCGTGGCGCGTCGCGGCCGAACGCTGCTTCTGGCCGCCGACGCCGGCCGAGGCGCCCGGGACCGCTGCCCAGCTCCCCACCCTCGGTCAGGCCGAGCTTCCTGGCCATTCCGTTGAAGAGGTCATCCTGCGTCGTGGCTCTGCACGCAGTTTTCGGGAGGAACCGATCCGCGGCGACCAGCTGGGCACGTTGCTGCGATGCGCCGCGGGGGAGATCCCAGCCGACGTCCCGTTCGGGCTTTCCCACGGGTGGAACACCGGGTACGTCATCGCGAACGCGGTGGATGGGCTCCAAAGCGGCAAGTACGCGCTGGAATCATCGGCGAGGGCCTTGGCGCTCTTAGAGGCCGGCGATTTCCGGGACCACGCTGGGAGGCTCGCCCTCTGGCAGCGGCTCGGGGCCGATGCAGCCGTCGACGTCTACTTTCTGGCCGACCTCCATCGCGCGCTCGACTGCATGGGGAATCGCGGGTATCGAGCCGCGCAGCTCGAAGCCGCCATCATCGCGGGACGCCTCTATCTGGCCGCCTACGGACTCGGTCTTGGCGCCACAGGGCTCACCTTTTTCGACGACGCGGTGGTCGAATTCTTCGGGCCCCATGCCGAGGGGAAGAGCGTCATGTTCTTGATCGCCCTCGGTCGGCCCGCGGTGCCTCCGCGACGCGGGCCGTGAGCGCTCGTCGGCAACGTCAGCGGGTGAAGGTGATGGAGAAGGTCTGCCCCGTCGACTGTTGAGACAACCGAAACGTCACGCTCCCGAGGTCACAGTCGTAGTCGACCGGCGAGCCCCCCTGTTGCTGCGTTGCGAACGGCATCGTCGCCGTGGTCGTGTTCCCGCGGAATGTCGTGGTCAACGTTACGGTGGAGTCGAGAACACTCCCGACGATGGATCCCGGCTGAGACTCGCTGAGCTGGCCGTGGACGGGCCCGTCCATCGACGTCGTGAACGTCTCACGCTCGGACGTGCCCGAGACGGTGAAGCCGTCGTACCTCAGGGTGTACGAGCCGTCGCCCTGGATAGCGAGGCTGACTCCCCCGGTCACACTGTCGATCTGATAGTTGGGGATCGTGGAGAACAGCGCGCGGTAGGTCCCCTCGATGTCGCTGGCCTGCCAATTCCCCAGGAGGCAGATCGGAACCTGGGCGCGGGCGGGCGTCGGGCCCGAGATGGGTGTCACCACGGCAACCAGACTCGCGAGGATCGAAACGATTGCGCGAACGAATCGATACATGTGGCCTCCATGGATTCATCCACGATGTGGCGGCTGCAATGGTACCCTCACCGGCCCACCACGTGGGCGTCCGCGTTCGATTGCCAGGCGCGGCACCCGGTACATCTCGCCCGCTGCGATCGTCCGCGGTGACGGAGGGATATGCTTGGCACGCCGACTGCCGCGGGCGGTCCATCATTGGAGATGCGTGGTATCCGCCGTGTCGCGCCAGTATTCGTGCCCTGGGGCGGCGCAACTCATTGATGAGCCGGAGCGTCATGAGAACGACGTCGAGGCGCCCATCCACGGCGTGCCAGTCGCGCAGCCTGAAGCGTGGTGCGGGGTCCGTATACTGACAACACGCGGTACTGGCGAACCTCACCGACCGTGCCTGTGGTCGGGCTGGCGCCGAACGGATCCTGCGACGCAGGCCACTCGAGAGCGGGAGGTAGGAAGCGATGGCGCTGACGGCTGAGCAGAACGAACGACTGACACGGGTCGGCCCGGGGACGCCGATGGGCAGCCTCCTGCGTCGGTACTGGCACGTCGTCGGGACCGTCGACGAGCTGGCGCGCGACCCGGTCCGGCCCGTGCGCATCCTCGGGGAAGACCTCGTTCTTTACCGCGACGCCTCTGGGCGGATGGGGCTCATCGGGCAGCGCTGCGCGCACCGTGGGATCTCCCTGGCGTACGGGATTCCGGAGGAGAATGGCCTGCGCTGCGCGTACCACGGCTGGACGTACGACGATCGAGGGCAGGTGGTGGACATGCCCTTCGAGCCCGTGTGCCTGCCGCTCACGGTGCCTGCATACCCCGTTCAGGAGCTGGGTGGACTCGCCTGGGGGTATCTCGGACCGGCGCCGGTCCCGTTGCTCCCTCGGTGGGACCTTCTGGTGCGGGAAGACCTGGAGCGGCAGGTCGGTGTTGCCCGACTACCCATGAACTTCCTCCAGGCCATGGAGAACAGCTTCGACCCGGTCCACTTCGAGCACCTGCACGGCGTGTTCGGCAACTACATTATGAAGAAGCAGGGGAAGCCGCCGGCCATGAGCCCGCGCCGGCATCTCAAGATCGAGTTCGACCCATTCGAGTTTGGCATCTACAAGCGTCGACTGCTGGAGGGGGAATCGGAGGAGGACGACGACTGGACGCACGGGCATCCGGTGCTTTTCCCGACGATCCTCACGGTAAACACCGGCGCGGACCCCATGTTCCAGATCCGCGTGCCGGTCGATGACGTCACGACACTCGCCTACTGGTACTTCACGAGACCGCGGCAGGCCGGTAGCGAGCCCCAGGCGCGTGTCCCGGTCTGGGAGAACCCGTTCAGAAATCCCGATGGCACGCTGAAGTGCGATACGACCAACTCCCAGGACATGCTGGCCTGGATCGCTCAGGGTGAGATCGCGGATCGGACCGCGGAGCATCTGGTCACGTCGGACAAGGGCATCGCGCTGTACCGCAAGATGCTGCTGGAGCAGATCGAGCGCGTAGAACGCGGCGAGGATCCGCTTGGCATCGTGCGCGATCCGGCCCGCAACGAGCCGATGATCGAGCTGAGGCGCGAGGGATACGCGATGCGCATCCTCGATGTGCGGTTCGACCTCACCTACTCACAGAATGCCGAGCTGAGCCACCGAGCTGGGCGGGGATGAGGTCCGCGCCGACACAGGTATGTCTCGAGGTCGGATCGCGCCGCACGTTCGCGTGGGCGCTGGAGTGGCCCGGGTGGTGTCGATCCGGCCGAGGCGAGGCGGCGGCGGTAGAAGCCCTCGCGGCCGTCGCTCCGCGATACGAACCGGTCGCCGCCATGGCCGACGTGCCGTTCGATCTCGCCTCAATCGTGGCGTTCGAGATTATCGAGCGGCTACCGGGCTCGGCCGGAACGGACTTTGGGGTCCCCAGCGCTTTGGCGGCGGCGGATGGCGCAGAGGTGTCCGCTGCGGACGGCGCGCGACTCGCCGCGTTGCTCGACGCGTCGTGGCGCGTGTTCGACCGCGTGGCCGGCTCGGCGCCTCCGGTCTTGCGCAAAGGTCCACGCGGCGGGGGGCGAGACCGCGACGCCATTGTTGCGCACGTGAGACAGGCTGAGGTGGACTACGCGCGGAAGATCGCCCTGCGCATCCCGCGCGGGGACACTCTGGCCACGAATCCAGCGGGCGAGCTCCGCGCGGCGATCCTGCGTGCCATCCGCGCCGGGTCTGGAGGGAACACGGCGGAAACGCCGTGGCCGCTCCGGTACGCCGCGCGCCGCATCGCATGGCACGTGTTGGACCATGCATGGGAGATCGAAGATCGGGCCACGGTGGACGTGCCCACGAGCTGAGCCGACAAGGTCTTGAGTAAAGGAGACGTGGAATGGCGACCGGGAGGACCGTCGCAATCCTGAGCCCGGGCGAGATGGGGACAGCTTTTGGTCGTGCACTGCAAGCGGGCGGGCACCGCGTGGTGACCTCGCTCGAGGGCCGGAGCGACGTCACGCGGCGGCGATGCGAGGCGGCCGGGTTCGAGGTGCGAGCGTCCCTGGACGACATCGCGCGCGAGGCGGAGCTGATCGTGGCCATCGTTCCATCGCTGTCGGCCCTCCCCCTCGCCAGGCGCGCGGGCGAAAGCATTGCGCGGAGCGGCTCGCGCCCGATGTACCTCGACGCGAACTCGATCGGCCCCCACACGGCTCGGGCCATTGGTGCTGCCATCGAGACGGCGGGCGGGATCTTCGTGGACGGGTCAATCATTGGGGCCGCGAGCGAGCTGCGCGAGCGGGCCACGGTGTACCTGTCCGGGGAACACGCGGCCGACGTGGCGGAGATCCTGGAGCCGGCGTTGGAGACGGCCGTTCTTGGGGACGAGGTCGGTCAGGCGTCGGCGTTCAAGGTGCTCTACGCGGGCCTCACCAAGGGGCTGAGCGCCATCGGCATAGAGCTGCTCTCTGGAGCCGCGAAGCTGGGGCTCCGGGAGCCGCTGCTCGAGAAGTATCGAACGTCCCAGCCGGGCATCTACCGGTTCTTCGAGCACACGCTGCCGGGCCTGCCGCCGCGTGCGGCGCGACGGTCGGAGGAGATGGTAGAATTGTCCGACACGCTCGAGCCGCTGGGCTTGAGTGCGAACATGGCACACGGCGCAGAAGCGACGCTGGCGAGGCTTGCCGAGCGCTACCGGACCCGCGGTGGCCCGGAGGCGGAAACGCTGGAAGCGCTCGTCGACTGGCTTGCGGCGCGGGATTGACACTGCGTCAAGTGCTTGGTATCCTTTCGATGCGCGTGCATCGCGCAGGACCTTAACAATCGAAGAGTGGTGAGGAGAGAAACAGACCCTCGTGATTCATGGAGTCCGCGGAGCGGGCTTCAGGGAACTTCGATGGAGAGTTTGATCCTGGCTCAGGACAAACGCTGGCGGCGTGCCTAAAACATGCAAGTCGTACGCGCCGACTTGTCGGCGAGTGGCGGACGGCTGAGTAACACGTAGGTAACCTACCCTCGAGTGGGGAATAACCCTCCGAAAGGAGGGCTAATACCGCATACGATCGCGCTGCCTCGGCAGTGCGAGGAAAGCCGCGAGGCGCCCGAGGATGGGCCTGCGTCCGATTAGCTTGTTGGTGGGGTAACGGCCCACCAAGGCGACGATCGGTAGCTGGTCTAAGAGGATGATCAGCCAGACTGGGACTGTGACACGGCCCAGACTCCTACGGGAGGCAGCAGTTAGGAATCTTGGGCAATGGGCGAAAGCCTGACCCAGCAACGCCGCGTGGGTGACGAAGGCCTTCGGGTCGTAAAGCCCTTTTGCACGGGAAGATGATGACGGTACCGTGCGAATAAGCCCCGGCTAACTACGTGCCAGCAGCCGCGGTA